>JASHQZ010000088.1 GCA_030038835.1 candidate division FCPU426 bacterium | reverse complement strand
AGATTACAACAAAATTCACGGATAGGGCCGATAAAAAGTCCTTTCATTATGCTCCTGTTACTATGGCGTAACCCGGCGGAAGTTTAGACGGGCACTCCTGAGGAAATAATGCCATACTTCCGGCCGACTTTTTGGAAGCATTCCAGCACGTGGTTGAGCTGGGCGTCAGTATGGGTGGCGGTATAGCTGGTGCGGATCAGGGTTTGTTCGGGCGGCACGGCCGGGGAAACAACGGGAGTGGCGAAAACGCCCATTTCGCCAAGTTCCTTGGTCATGGCGAAGGTCTTCATATTGTCTCCCACCACGAGCGGGATGATGGCGGAATTGGTATTGAGTGTATTCCACCCCATGGTTTTGAACTCGGAGCGCATGCGTCGGATGATGGACCAAAGGCGCTCCCGGCGATCGGGCTCCCGCTTGATAATTTCCAGGCTCTTCAGGGCCGCCGCCGTATCAGCGGGGGAAAGGCTGGCGGTGAAGATCAGAGGGCGGCTATTATGGCGTAAATAGTCGATGACTTTGTGGGTGGAAGCGATGAATCCGCCGATGGAAACCAGGGACTTGGAAAAGGTGCCCATGACCATATCCACGTCGTTTTGAACCCCGAAATGGGCTCCCGTTCCTTCACCCTTGGGGCCTAAGACCCCCAGTGAATGGGCCTCGTCCACCATCAGCCGAGCCCCATATTTTTTCTTTAATTCCACGATCTTGGGAAGTTCAGCCACGTCACCCCCCATTGAGAAGACGCCATCGGTGACGATCAACTTGGGGCTATCCTTGTGGTTGGCAAGGACCCTTTCCAGATCCTCGACGTTACTATGTTCGTATTTGACGGTTTTGGCGAAGGAGAGTTTGCAGCCGTCCACGATGGAGGCATGGTTTTCACGGTCAGAGAGGATGTAGTCACCCCGCGTGACAATGGTGGAGAGGGCCCCCAAGTTGGCCAGGAAGCCAGTGGAATAAACCAGAGCCGATTCCATGTGTACGAAATCTGCGAGCTTTTCCTCTAGTTCCACCCGGATGTCCAGGGTTCCATTCAGGAAAGGGGAACCGGTGCAAGCCGAACCGTATTTACGGATGGCCTGAATCATTGCCTCCAGGACCTCGGGGTGCGTGACCAGCCCCAGGTAGTTGTTGGAGCCTACCATTATCATTTTCTTGCCGCCAATCGTGACTTCCGTGCCAAGCTGGGAGGTGTTGGGCCGGAAGTAGGGGTAGACGCCCGCTTTCCGAACATCGTCCGCAGCGGTCCAATTATTGGCTTTGTCAAAAATGTCCATGATCCCTCGTTGGTTTATTAAAATTACCTTCTGTTTTACGGAAAAGTAACAATGCCGAAGACCGAAGTTTCAGGAAAACACCCGCTTCAATTGGGCTCATAGGTGTTTTAACCAAAGGCTGACGGTTGGCCTTTTTTGTGGTAAAAGACATCCGGCCCAGTGGCCTTTGGAAGGCCACCTTCAAATTCAGGGCAAAGTGGGGGGCATTATAAACACAGGCCCCCTTCCGATTCAAACATTTTGCCATTGGGGCGGGGCTTCACTCTTTGCATGGCCTCGGGTTGAACAGGCCGAAAACCCAGTCCCATGCATCCTTTTTGGAAGAAGAATGTGAAATTAAGAACACCTTCCCTGATCACAGGGGCCAGCGGTTTTGTCGGGAGCCACCTTGCCGAGGCCCTGGCACGCCGCAAGGTCCGCGTCAAATTATTGGTTCGGCCTACGAGCCGACTTGCTTTCAAACCAAGCCCCTTGATGGAATTGTGTTATGGCGACGTGACGGATTCGGAATCGCTCCGAAAAGCCGTCAAGGGCGTCAAAATCGTCTACCATTTGGCTGGACTCTTAAGGGGCGCGGAATTTTCTGCTTATGAGAAAGTCAACGCGAAGGGAACGAGGAACGTCTGTGAGGCGGCTGCAGGAGAACGGGGAATAAAAAAATTGGTTTACGTAAGTTCGCTTTCAGCCGCTGGCCCGTCTCAAAAGGGCGGGGAGATCGACGAGAATACGACCTGCCATCCCGTGAGCTTTTACGGGCGAACCAAACGGATGGCGGAGGAAACAGTCCTGTCGTTCGGGAAAAGATTCGACGTGACGATCTTGAGGCCGGGCGCTGTTTACGGACCCCGGGAGACGGATATATTTGAGTATTTTAAAATGGTCCGACAGGGCTTGGTGGTCAATGCAGGGGATGGCACTCAAAGAGTCAGTTTTATCTATGTTGAGGATTTGGTGGAGGCCATTCTTTTGGCGGCCCATTCCCCCAGGGCTACGGGCCGGATTTACTTTGTTTCTGACGGGAAAAACCTGAATTGGAACGAATTATCCGCCCAAATCGGGAAGGTTCTGAAAAAAACGTATAAAACATTCAATGTTCCCCTGGGAATCGTTAGAATAGTGGCCTCCTTGGGGGACTGCACCGCCCGGTTGACGGGGAAATCCTTCCTGCCTCCCATTGTTAGCGGCGATAAGGTCAAAGAAGGTGGCGCACCCGGATGGGTTTGCAACAGCCAAAGGATCCAACGGGAGCTGGGGTTCAAACCCAAAATGGATATTGAAAAAGGGGTTAGAAAGACGGCGGAATTTTATTTAAAGGCCGGTTGGCTGAAATCATAGCCAGTTTTTGCGAGGTAGAAAAATGGGGATTTCCTGCAAAAAAGTACTATTCGGGCTGGGGCTTTTGGCCGCAATGGTTGGCCGGGTTTGGGCCCAAAACCAGTGGATGGATTCCATCCTACCGCCGGACCACCTTTTGGAAAACCTCCCTTGGCTGGATGAAGACGGGACTATTGACAGTAAGGGCTTATTCGACTTTGAGGATATCCGCGGCATCGGTCAAAAGGACTTATTGCTGATTTACCGCCAATCGGCACCAGTGAACGAACTGGATAAGCCCCACAACCAAACATTCAATGTCTGTTTTTACAATCCCGACCAGAGAAAATATGAAAATGGTTTCCAGGACGAAGGCGGGACGATCCAGTGGATCAGGCTTTTTAAAATTCCCGAAAAGAAAGCCCCCGTACTTGTATTCCAGAGGGACGACTTGAACGGAAGCCAGGTCTTAAAAGGGTTCACCTATGAGGATGGAAAAATGAAGCAGGTCCTGGACGCCGTGGCGCCCCAGGTGTTCGTCAAGTTCGAGGGCGTTGATATTTGGTGTTCTTCCAAGTCCGTTCCTAAGGATGAAGGCGAGGCCGAACACGTTTTGGCTTGGGAAGATGCCAAAGATAGCTTTAGCGAATCCAAGCCCGCTGCGGGTGGTTTGGCTGGATGGTCGGGAGATTCCATCGCCCAACCCCAACCCGAGTCGAACGCGGCTACGGTGGCCTCCGCACCTCAAGTTCCAAGGCTCAGCCACCCTTCCAAGAACGGCTGGTGGGACGAACCCCTGGATGCTCAAGCGTCCTCCACAAAGTTGAATACGGAACTAGTCCCGGATCTTCTGAAAAAAGGCCAAATCGTGGTTTTGGGCCTGAAAGCCGGAGCTTTTTTTGCCGAGCTTCAAAGGAAAAAGGTTCCGTCCAAGGATATCAAAGGCATGAGGTCCAGCTATTACGCTGCAGTGGCCTCCACACTTTTGGATATGGGCAGCAAGAAAGACGCCAGCTATTACTTGAAAATCGCCCTTTCCTTCCAGGCCGACAACCCGGATGCGCTGGCGCTGGAGGAAAAATTAAAATAAGGCGGATGCCCGACCGGTACAACTCGTTGGTTTTGAATAGGATGGGAGACCCTTTGGGGCACGTGCACCGCCTGGTTCATCGCTTGGAATAACGTGGTCGCTCGGAACAGGATTCCATTTGTGGCCATCACTGCGGTCGGTGTCTGGGCCGTGATTGGAAAGCCCATAAACCTGTATTTGGGAAACTTTCAAAGGCCTGCCGGAAGAAATCCTCCAAATAACAATCGTCGAAACAAAACGTTTCGCGCTTTTTGTAATGGTGCCCGGGGCGGGACTCGAACCCGCACGGTCGCCCATACGCACCTCAAGCGTACGTGTCTGCCAATTCCACCACCCGGGCTTTAAAAGCAGGTTTCCTGTAAATGCGAGGAAGCGTATTATAACGAGCAAACCCTGATAATCAACCCTTTCGGGTGCAGGGGAATGACGTATTAAGGTGGAATGGTTGATTCGAATTTTGGCTTCCGTCTTGGTTCTTGCCCTCTTTGTTTGCGGTGTTGGCTTTTACGGAAAAACTCCCCATGCCCTCTTTCCCTCTTTCGGGCTTTTACAGGATACCCACTGGGATTTTTCGCTTTTTTGGTTTTTGGGCGCTGATAAGCTCCGCGCTTTTTTCCTTTTGGTGCTTATGGGCCTGGGGTTTCTTGGATGGTCCTGTTTTTTCCAAAATCTTCTCTTTCCTCGGTCCAACAACAGGTCCACCCAATGGATGGGATTTTTTATTTCCGTTTGCCTTTTTTCACTTTACGTGTTCGGGCTTGGTATCAATGAGATCCTTTACGGCCCCTTGGTTTTTCTCTTCTTCCTACCGGCGATTGGAAAAGGGTGGAGCGTATGGAAGGCCCTCCATTTTTCTCGGGAAGAAACCCCAAAAAAGAGAGGCTATTGGTTATTGGCCTTTCCCTTGGCCTTGTGGCTCTCGGAATATTTCTCCGCGCCAATCATTTGGGATGCGGTTTTAGACCACTTTCATTACGCCAAGGAAGTTGCCAGGCTCCATCAAATTCCTTTCCATTGGACCAATCACACAGGAGACATTCCCAAAGCTGCGGAACTGATCTTGGCCGGTTTTTGGAGCATGGGTGGGGAGAGTCTCTCAAGACTCTCTAGCGCCTTGGCGGCGGTAGGCGCTGCTGGGTTGATCTGCCTTTTCTCCAAGGCTTGGAGTGCGGAAGGAACGATTGGGAACTGGATTTTTTGGACCTGCCCCTTTTTTCTTGCCCTGTTTTCTTGGGGTTATGTCGAGGGTTTTTTGGTTTTGTTTGAGGGGGCGGCGCTTTATAGTCTTTGGATTGCTTTGGAACAACCACGTAATAAGGTTTGGCCGGCCTTGACGGCGTTCTTTTTGGGTTTTGCTTTCACCGTCAAGTACACTGCGGCCTTGGCGATCGTTGGAACCGTTTTTCTTTGGCTTTACGGCCGGCTCATTCGGAAGGTCAAATTAAAAGTCGCTTGGCCCTTGCTCGCGTTTTTCACGTTACCACTTTTTCCTTGGCTCTTCAAAAACTGGCTCGCCTTCCACAACCCCTTCTATCCGTTAGCTTCCTCCATTTTTGGGACGAGATTTGGTTATGGACCGGGCGCGGAAAAAGACCTCTGGCAGGATACGGGATTGCCCCAGGGGTTAGGGCTAGGGGGAAGGTTAGACCTGATTTGGAAGGTTTTCTTTACGCAGGACAACGCGGTGGCTGCGGCTTGGACGCCGCTCGTTTTCATGTCCCTGCCGTGGGCATGGAAGGCGCTTAGAAGCCAGTTGGGGACCTTCCTGCTCTTGTTTATCGGGGTTTTCTTCCTAGGGTGGCTTTCATTTTGCACCAACTTGCGGCACGCTTCCGGAGGAACTTTTGCGTTGGTTTTACTGGCGGCCATGGCTTGGGAGACAGCCTTCCAAGGGAAAAAAGCGGGTCCCCAAATTCTTTTCGGGGTTGGCGCGGCCTGTGGCCTTTGGTTTTGCCTTTTGGCCCAACTGAATTCAACAGCCCCTTACGCTTCGGCGCTTGGGGTAGAGGACAATCTTTTGAGATTGAAACGACACTACTCCCTGAGTTTGGACACCTATGCCGCTTACCGCGATATTGAGGAAAATTCGGGCCCGCGAGATAAGGTGGTTGCCTTCGGGGTTTTCCAAACCTACCCCCTCCAACGCACCACCTTTGTTGATTTTGCCTGGAAGAACCCAATCTTCCTGGAATGGGCTTCTACATGCCATACGGCAGACCAACTGGCTCGGCTTCTCAAGCGCGAAGGGGTTGTTTTTTTCCTGTACCAAAAGGCTGAGGCGGAGGACATGTATTTTCGAAGCCGGAAATTTGAATTGGCGGAAATGGCACCAGTAGAGTACAAAAAATTTTGGAAACTCTACATGACGCCCTTGTGGATTTACGACAACTCGATTGTTTACCGTTTAAATGATCATCCGATTGGAACCAATTCGTCTCCTTTGTTGGAATTGCCAGGCATACAGGAAAAGGATTTCGGAGCAATGGATAAAGATCTCTTCCATCAACAGGCTGTTGAAGGGTATAAAATTATAACTGGATGGGTTGAGCATAATCCAGATGTGGCGGAGGGTTGGGCGCGTCGATCCATTTTGGAAAGTTCCTTGGGTCTCTGCGGCCAAGCGACCAGGTCCGGTGAAAGGGCATGGGGAAAAGGCATGCGGAGTACGGACCTTTGCCGGTCCATGGCCGCATGCTTCGGAAAATTGAAAAAGCCACTGGAAGAGAAAAGGTGGTCAGCCTTGGCGCTTCAACGCCAAAACCTCATGGATAGGGCTTGCGCCCTGGCCCTGGGTTATGACAGGAGCATTCCGTGAAAGGGAAATACCTAGCCATTTGCCTTGTTTTGATGGGGATGGGGGCTTCCAAGGGGCTGGCCCAGTCCGCCACTTTTACCCTGGACCATAATCTTTTTCGCCCCCCGGCGGATGGGCAGGTAACAGTGACTTTTTCGTCCCCTTACGGCGGGACCGCCAAGCTGGTGATCTATAACGCGGGCGGGGAAGTCATCAAGATCCTTTTCAACGGCTCCATAACTGCGGGCGCAACCCAAACCCTTACCTGGGACGGAAAAAACCTTTACGGCTCGGAAGTCGCCTCGGGAGTTTATGTCTTTTGGCTGAAACTGGATCTGGGCATCCAGACCAAAAGCCTGGTGTTAGTCCGGTAAAAGTTCCGGAGGCGCCATGCTCTTATTTCTGGCCGTAAAGCAAGGGATTGGGCTTTAATTCACATTCGGCCGCGATCTTGAGGTCGTGGATTTTTCCCAAGCTTCGTAGCTCGTAAAGCCTTGGCACTACCTGGTCCCGTAGAGCAACCGGAGAAACAGGGTTGACGTAAATATTTGTTCCGCCCTCGAAGCCCGCCGGGTTGACGGTTCTCCACTTGATCAGGATATGCCAGGGCATGACGCCCGCGGCGTCCCGGGGAGAATAATACCATTCCTCGTTGCAAGGAATGGAGCTGCCCATAGCCGCATGGCAGGCGTGCACTAGGTCGGAAACCCCCATTAGTTCCTCCGGACCATGTTCGTCGGGACGCGCGTTTTTGCTTTTGGAATAGATGGCCAGGGTTGGATAACGGTGCCCAATTTCGGAGAGGGCGATGGCATAATTGTTCTCCGCGAAGACCAGGCTATGGGAGGCTGAGAAATTGACGATGGATTCGTTGTAAATGTTTGGGCTTTCCCTCACAACCTCCATTTCCGACTGGATGGAGGTGCCCCATTCGTCCAGACCGACGAGTTGCTTATGCAGGTGGTCGAAGGAGGCCCCGGCAGCTTGGAGCCAGTTCTGGTAAACGGTGACGTAGCGGACGTATCGGTTATTGGCGTAGATGTCTATCATGGCATCGATGGTGAAACGCATGTACCCATAATGTTCTTCCGGGGTCATTTCTCCAGAAGAATAAAGTTCATTGTCCCATTCGGCGGCGGGACGGTAGTGGCGTCCTGCGATACACAGCTCATGTGCTCCACCAAAAAAGCCCTCGGCCAGCTTTAATTTTTCCTCGATGGACGTCGAAGTGATTTCTTCCACTGGTTTTCCCGAAAGCTTCAATTTCATTTCCACTAGGCGAAGGACGTGCTCCATGCCACGCGGGTTTTCAAGGTATTTTTTCTTCCACTGTGCTTGGGTGGCGGAGAGCTCAAAACCATGGTTCTTGGCCCAGTAATCGAAGGTGACGATCTCGAAAAGGTTGGCGACGCGGCGGAAAACGGCATGAGAGGCCTCCAGGAGATCGGGATTCAGCTTTTCAATTTTTTGATAGTGACCGTCGGAGGTTTGGATGATACGGGCCTTTTCGGGGGGAGTGAGGTAATATTCGGTTTGGCAAAAGTCGCAATAATTTTCCTCTTCAGCTTTTTCTAGAGGCTTGGGCGTCTTTAAAGGACGGTTGTAAAAAGGGCGCTGAGCCCGGGTAGGAACGGTCCATACCTCGGTGCCGGTGAGGGGATGTACATGCTTCAAGGTCCCGTCGGGCATGGTGAAGTAAGAATTTTGGTACTTGGGCATGCGCCGATTCTCCTTGAAATGAAAGAATGCGCCGATTGAGCCGAAAACCAGGGAACCGGCGTAGATAGATTCTGTCAGCGGTTTGGGGACGAAAATTCCGGATTGTAAACCACAAGTTTAATTAGGGCAAAATTGTATCGGAGCCCTTAGAATGGCGCAATCAAGTTAACGTTTCGGCAAAATTAAGGCCATCCAAAATTCAAGATTTATCTTATTCGATTCCAAGCCAAGGGAGATACCTGTGAAGTTTGTGTGCTTCAGTGAATATCGCGGCGTCCGTGAGCATCTGTTCGCGGTCCCTGCAATCGTGGAAAAGGAGGATCCAGACGTCCTATTTTACTGCGGTGGCTCGATGAAAGGCGATGTCCGGTTCCAGGAATACGAGGCCGCCCGGCGGTTTCACAGCAAACCCGACTTGGACAACCCCACGATCCAGGAGGAAATCGAACGCGATACCGAACATCTCCGGGATTTTCTTTTAGCACTGGCGGATACGCAAAAGACGGTTTATGTGGTGCCGGGCTACCACGATGCGTCCGAAGCCCTTTATTTTAAAACAGTCTATAACTACGCCAATATTTATCCGAATTTAAGGCCGGTCCACGAAATGATCTACCGCGAGGATCTATTCATGATCTCGGGATTCGGTGGCGACATGAGTTCCAGCGACGATAATCGAGATTTGGTCCTGCAATATTCACGTACCTGGGTAGAATTTGCTTTGAGGCGGGTGGAATATTTCCCTGGGGAAAAGGTGCTGCTTTTTCACTCCCCGCCTGTTTGTCGGTTGGACAAATCGGGGGATGAACACTGCGGCGTTTTGCTGATCAATGAATTGATTGAAAAAGTTTCTCCCCGACTAGTATTTTGCGGCAGGGCCACCTCCGGCCAAGGTGTGGTCAAGTTGGGAAGCACGGTGGTGGTCAATCCAGGGCCTTTTTTTGAAGGCCATTACGCCGTCATCGACTATCCCTCTATGGACATCCAGTTTAAAAACATAAAATCCAACCTACCTTGAAGACCAGACAGCCGAAAGCCGGTTGAAAGAGGTTCCATTGACCGAATTGCTTTGTGTCCGCAATTTAAAGGTTTCCCTCAAAGCTCCTTCGACGAGCCGCGAGGGATGGGTTCTGAGGGGGATGAATTTGACGGTGCTGGCTGGGGAGCGGGTGGCACTGGTGGGCGAATCAGGTTGTGGAAAAAGCGTGACAGCTCTTTCCATCCTGCGCCTTTTACCCCGACCGCCCATGGAAATCTCAAGCGGGCAGATCGAATTCAAGGGGCGGGATTTTGGAAACTTGACCCCGGAACAGTGGCGTGAAATCCGGGGACGAGAGATCGGGATGGTTTTCCAGGAACCCGTCAGCTCCTTGAACCCGGTGATGTCAGTGGGGGAACAAATCGCCGAAACCTTGCGGAACCATTCGGAACTTTCTGCGGGGGAAATTCGGGCGAGGACACTGTCACTGCTAGCGCGGGTGGGCCTGCCTGGTCCTACTCGTCTCCGCAGTCAATATCCCCACCAGCTTTCAGGGGGCATGTGCCAAAGGGTCATGATCGCCATGGCGGTGGCCTGCGGGCCCTCGCTCCTGATTGCGGATGAGCCCACGACCGCCTTGGATGTGACGGTCCAAACCCAGATTTTAGACCTTTTGTTCCGCATGACTGAGGAACAACGACTGGCAATCCTTCTCATCACCCATAACCTCAACATCGTGAGGGGCCATGCCGACCGAGTGGTGATCTTATACCTGGGATTGGTGGTGGAGGAAGGAGTGCCGGACGAAATTTTTGATCATCCCCAGCATCCTTATACGGAAGGATTGCTGGCGGCGCTGCCGGAAGTTTCCCGTAAAGGCCGAACGCTTTACAACATTCCCGGGGTTGTGCCCTCGCCTTTTGAGGCCATCACGGGTTGCGCCTTCGCTGACCGGTGCCCCAAGGTGGAAAAAAAGTGCCGTCAATCCATGCCGCCGCTCATAGAGACAAGGAAAGGCCATCAGGTCCGATGCTTTTATCCCTCCGGAAGGTAACCAAATATTTTCCCGTACAACGTGGCCTTTTGGGTCGGCCTACGGCTTTTGTGAAGGCCGTGGACACGGTTTCCTTGGAGGTAGGCGCGGGGCAGATCGTCGGAATTGTAGGAGAATCGGGTTGTGGCAAGAGCACCCTGGGCCGTTGCGCGGTGGGACTTCTTGAACCCACTTCGGGAGAGGTATGGTGGGATGACTTAGAAATAAAGGGACTAACAGTCCACCAAAAACGGGTTCATCAACGGAAGTTCCAGGTGGTCTTTCAAAACCCCTATGCTTCCCTGAACCCGCGCCAAAAGATAAAGGATATTCTTTTGGAACCCCTAGAAGTGCATAATTTACTCAAACCCTCCCAAAGGTTGGAGTTTGTGAAAGGACTCCTGACCCAATTGGGGTTGACGGAGGAGGATTTGACCAAATTCCCCCATGAATTTTCCGGTGGGCAACGCCAGCGAATCGGCCTAGCCCGAGCCATGACGTGCCAGCCCGAATTGATCGTCTTGGACGAACCCGTATCGTCCTTGGATGTTTCGGTACAAGCTTCGGTTTTAAATCTTTTGTCCCATTTGAACCAGGAAAACGGCGTCGCCTATCTGTTTATTTCCCACGATTTGCAGGTGGTGGGATACCTGAGCCAGCGCCTTTTGGTGATGTATCTAGGCTCGGTCGTAGAGTCGGGCAAGACCGAGGAAGTCTTAGGGCACCCCCGCCACCCCTATACCAAGGTCTTATTGACTGCCAGCCGGGGAAGGGGAAGTCTAATGGAAGGAGAACCGCCGAATCCCGCTCAAACCCCTTCGGGCTGTCCTTTTCATACCCGCTGCGCTTATGCCGAAGACCGTTGTCGGTGGGAAAAGCAACAACTTTTGGGAGGTGAAAATTTCTGGGAAGTGGCTTGCTGGAAATGGGACCGTCTGTAGTGGTTTTGGAGAGAGAGTGAATGAAAAGGACAGCTTTTAGGGTTATAATTAACCCCGAGCTAGTGAAGGGCCTGCCCGCTCTCTAAAGAAGTTCTTCCTGGTACGGAGTCAGTACCGAATTTCCTGCTTTTCCACCTCGGAGGTGCGCCGTGAAAACTCTCATTGTCAACCCACCCACTTGCACCGGCATGAAATATATCCGGGAAGGACGATGCGAACAGCGTTTGAACTCCTTCCAGTATGTCATGGTCCCCATTTCGCTGCCGATGATTGCGGGAGCCTTAGAGTCCAAAAACCATGAAGTTAAAATCTTGGATTGCATTGCCAACGATATGGACGTGGCGGGGCTGAAAAAGGCGATCGTTGAATTTAGCCCTTCCTTTGTGCTTTTCAACATGTCCACGGCAACCTCTTCAAGCGATATAGAGGTTATTAACCTGATGCGACCTCTCACCGAGGCCCATTTCACGGTGATTGGAAACCATGCGACTTCCTTGCCGGAGGAAGTGCTTCAAGATTCGGGACTGGATTCGGTGATTCGCCGCGAACCGGAACTGACAGCTCAGCATTTGGTGGATGTCTTGGAGAAGGGAGGGGGTTTGGGTGAAGTGCTCGGAATTTCCTTTAAGGGCAAGGATGGAGCCATCGTCCATAATGAAGATAGACCTTTTAATGAAAATTTGGACGACCTGCCTTTTGCCGCCCGCCATCTTTTGGATAACGCTCGTTACACCCTGCCGGTCATCAACGAGCCCTATACCTTGATTATCACCAGTCGGGGATGCCCCTATTCATGCATTTATTGTACGGCCTACCAGTATTATGGTAAAAAACTCCGATTAAGGAGCGCCGAGAACGTGGTGGATGAAATGCAGGAATGCCTGGAGAAGCACGGTATCCGTAATTTCACCATGTGGTCCGACACCTTCAACCAGAACAAGAAATTTGTCATGGAGGTCTGCGCCGAAATCAAGAAACGTGGAATGGAAAAGAATATCCACTGGATGGCCAATAGCCGTGTGGATCATGTGGATGCGGAAGTTCTCAAAGAAATGCGTTCCTCAGGCTGCATCGGGGTTTCCTATGGGGTCGAATCGGGGGTAGACGAGATTCTGAAAAACATGAAAAAAGGCGCGACCGCCGAACAAGCTAGGGTGGCCGTCAAATTGACGAAAGAAGCGGGAATTGAGGTTTTGACCCACATCATTTTTGGATTGCCGGGAGACACGCCGGAAACTATCAACCAAACCATAGAATATGTTAAGGAACTAGACCCGGATTACGCCCAATTTTATTGTGCTATTCCGTTCCCCAAGACCGAGTTGGAGGCGATGGGCAAGAAAAATGGCTGGATCACCACTGAGGATTATGCCAAGTACGAATTGAACCAGCCGATCTTGAACCTGCCTACCCTGTCTTTGGAGCAACTGCAGGAAGCACGCAAAAAGGCCTATCGGGAGTTTTATTTAAGGCCGAGCTATATTCTGAAACGCCTTAAAAAGATTAAGAGTTTTAAGGATTTGGCCACAAATTTCCGACAGGCAAGAGACTTTATTTCCAGTTGGATTTCGGAATCTTCCACTGAAAAAACCTCGATTTCCGGGGCTTCCCAGGTGTCGGCGGCTCAAACTTTTCCCACCCATTAAGTGCCTGAAAGAAATATCACTTTTATTAATAATAATTAGTTGACACAGGGTCACGGTTTTAGTATAAAGACTGCCCCCGGGCCACTAAGGCTTGTGGCTAGGTTCTTTGAAGTTTAAATCCAAGACAATCGTGACTGAAAAGTCGTTTTCGATTGCGGTGCTCATCGCAGCGATGAGTTTTGTTGTCCCTACTCATCCCTGGGATAAGCATCGAATGGATGCTTGTCGGCATTGGTCTTTGAAAACTAAATAGTGCATACGAAACAAGTTTGGGTGCTTGTCAATGTAGTTTGAGTTGTTTGGAGCCGCAAAACTCCTTTATTTCATGGAGAGTTTGATTCTGGCTCAGGACAAACGTTGGCGGTGCGTCTTAGACATGCAAGTCGAGCGTGAAAGCCCGCAAGGGTGAGTAAAGCGGCGAACGGGTGAGTAATACTTGGGTAACGTCCCTCCTAGATTGGGATAACGCGCCGAAAGGCGTGCTAATACCGGATATGACCACGGCTTCTCCGGAAGCAGGGGTAAAAGATGGCGCAAGCTATCACTGGGAGATCGGCTCAAGCACCATTAGCTAGTTGGCGGGGTAACGGCCCACCAAGGCGACGATGGTTAGCCGGCCTGAGAGGGTGATCGGCCACACTGGGACTGAGATACGGCCCAGACTCCTACGGGAGGCAGCAGTTTGGAATATTCCACAATGGGCGCAAGCCTGATGGAGCGACACCGCGTGGAGGATGAAGGTCCTCGGATTGTAAACTCCTTTAGACCTAGATGAAGGCAGCCGGGTGAATAATCCGGCTGTTTGACAGTATAGGTAAAATAAGCCACGGCTAACTCTGTGCCAGCAGCCGCGGTAATACAGAGGTGGCAAACGTTGTCCGGATTTATTGGGTGTAAAGGGCATGTAGGTGGTTTTGTAAGTCAAAGGTGAAATGGCCCGGCTTAACCAGGTCATTGCCTTTGAAACTGCAGGACTTGAGTGCGGAAGAGGAAAGCGGAATTCCCAGTGTAGCGGTGAAATGCGTAGATATTGGGAGGAACACCGGTGGCGAAGGCGGCTTTCTGGTCCGATACTGACACTGAGATGCGAAAGCCAGGGGAGCAAACGGGATTAGATACCCCGGTAGTCCTGGCCGTAAACGATGAGTACTAGGTGTTAGAGGTATCCACTCCTCTAGT
>JASHQZ010000087.1 GCA_030038835.1 candidate division FCPU426 bacterium | reverse complement strand
GAGGTGCTGCTGCCGTTGTACTCCACCACGTCCAGGAAGGCCGCCACGATGGTGGCGTTGGAGGGCGGGGCGCAGGCCATGGTCACCAGGCTCCCGTTGTCCACCGAGGTGGAATTGCCCGCGCAGAAAAGCACCGAAACGCCGGAGGCCCCGTAGGCGTAGAACTGGTTCATGGCCTCGGTGCTGGGCGTGGAATTGGAGGTGGTGCAATCGTCCGTCGATTGGCCTTGGGTGAAGGTGCAAGCGCCCCCGGAATTCGCGTTCCAGGTGCATTGGGAATAGGCGGCGGAGGCCAGGAAAAAAAGGAAGGCGAAACCTATCACTGCGGGGGGAATCAGGGCACGGTTGAGGGCTTCCAAAACTCGGGTAAAACCCGTGGAAGTATTTTTTTCCACAAGTTGTACTTTGATCATCTTCATTCTTCCAACACCTCCCATCGCTAAAATCGATGCAAGGTTGGCGCTTAAACATTTGAAAATTTTCTAAAGAAATTTAAAAAATGTTGGGCGTTGAGTTGGATTAGCGGCTCAAATAAATTGTCTAATCGATTTTATTTGGTTTCAGCCAATATTTATTAACTTGATTAATTATAACATAAATTTTATTTTATCGTTTTCTGAAAGCGCTTTAAAATTGTTCTTTCGTTTCGCGTTTAACTATACAAAATATGACCAAGATGAGAAATTTTTGCCCTCCGACCTGATCCCATCCGTATCACAAGGTCCACCTTTCCTAAGTTCTGAAAGGCTATCCGGCAAATGTGGTTTTGTACCCGCCGGTCACTGGCTGCGGGGGCCTGAGCGAAGCTCAATGAGCTTAAAAGCCCTCTGCCTATGCTAGGATTCGATCATGCGCCTGTTCATTTCCATCTTTCTATCAGCCTCGTTGTGGTTCCCCGCCCTACCGGCCCGGGCGGATTTCGGCAACCGGTTCGTGGCCAATCAAAGGGTCTCCCTGCCGCTGGACCAATCCGACAAAAAAATTTCCTACCGCTTCACCTGCGAGGAGGACATGGAACTGACCGACGCCGCGGTTTTTTGCGTGGAGGCGGAAAATCCACCCGCTTATCTGTTAAGCCTGCAGGAGGACGAGAATGGCCGTCCTTCCGGTACGCCCCTCGCCTCCTCATCATTTGTTCCACGGGCCCTCAGCTGGACCACCCTGCCCCTGGCGCGGGTGCTCCTCCAGGCGGGGAAGGTTTATCACTTGGTCTTGGAACAGGACAAACTGCGGGGGGGGGACCATCCCGTCGGCGTCATCGGGCCCTCCAACTGGGCCTCCTTTCTCTCCACCGACGTCTTGAACCACCTTCATTGTGCCGACGGGTCCCCCGACCCCAACACTAACGTCTTGGGGTTCGAGAACGGCCAATGGCGGGAGTTGGGGCGGGAACCCGTTTTTGCCGTTTACGGCGCGGGAAACAAATTCCTGGGGAACCCCTATGACGATCCGGGACAACGCCCTATTTACGGGGATGGCGATCCGAACGACAAATCCAAGCAGGTGCTCCAGGGACAGGCCCTGCACTTCCATTGCGGTTTTCCGGCCACCGCCTTCGCCATCCGCGTCAAAAAACAGGGCCATCCCGCCTCGCCGCTGAATTATTTCATCTTGAAGCACTTTTACCAGATCCATAAGACGACCCCCACTTACCAGGCCGTGGCTCTTGATCCCGACCAGGCCCCTTCCGAATTCCAGTGGGTGACCATCGGTTTTGGAGACAGGTCCAAGTCGAACTTTTCCCCCGAGTGTTGGTTTCTGGTTTTTCAGACGGATTCAGGACGGCCTTCCAAGGACCCGCCGGGTTGCGAGGATTGTTACGTCTTGTCCGATGTCGGGAACTCCGGTGGGTTGGCTTATGCCGCCCAGTTCACTTTCGACAGCGGCCCCCATCTCTCCAGGGAGGTTTACTCCCTGGATGGCGGGGATTCCCTGCATTGGCAGGATGAGTTCGAGAGGGACGCCAATTGCGTGGCGATCGGCCCCGAATGTCCCCCTCCCTTAAAGATCGAATATGAGCCGGTGCCTACGCCGGAGTCGCTCATGGAGATATTCCAAGGAGAATTCCCGAAATGAGGTTCCTAGCCCGGTGGAGTCGTGCCGTGTTGAAAAAGTCGGTTTCGGGCTTTAAAACCCATGCCAGGCCCCTTTCGGGGAGGGCCCGATCCCTTTTCCTGGTCGGGATTTTGGGAGCCCTGGCCTTCGGCAGGGCCTCCGCCTCCGAACCGATGATGGACGGCAGCGTCTTCGAGGAAACCCGGACCGGGGCGTCGAGTTTAGTCAGGCTGGGCCGTTTCGACCGGGCCCTCCAATTGGAACAAACGGCCCTCAAAATCGCCCAGGACCAATACGGTCCCACGAGTCTTTTTCTGGTCCCCATCCAGGACGATGTGGCCGTCCTTCAGTGGCGGCTGGCGGAATACCGGGACTCGGAACAGGGCTTGAAGTGGGGGCTGGCGTTGGCGGAAAAAAACGCGGGGCCCGACGACTTAGCGGTGGCCGATTCCCTCGATCTCCTGGCCGGCCTGTATTACGATTTGGACCGCCTGGCGGAAGCGGAAGGGCTTGAGAAAAGGGCCTTGGCCCTGCGCCGGTCCGCCGGGACGGCGAACTCCCAAGCCCTGCCCCGCACGGAGGACCTTCTGGGGCAGGTGGAGTTGGGGTTGAAAAAAATTTCGGAGGCCCAAACCCTGTTTAGGGAGGCCCAAAAAAGCCTTGGGCGATCCGGCAAACCCGACCCCGCCTTTTCCATCCTCCTTTTGAAACACCTGGCCCTGGCTTGCGCCTCGGGGAACGAATTCCTCCAATCCCAATCCTGCCTGGAAAAAGCCCTGGAAACCGCCCAAAAGGTTTTTAAGTCCGACAGTCCCGAGGCGGCGAATGCCATGGAGGACTTGGCTGATTTTTACGGTGAGCGGGGCCATCCGGAAAAGGCCCGTCCCCTTTGGGAATCGGCCCTTAAGACCGCAGGGCGACTCGTCGGCGGGGTTTATGACTACCAGGCCCTCCCCCGTTTAAAAAACCTGGCCAGGGCCGAGGGGGGCGTTGGGGACCATCCAGCAGCCGCGGATTTATGGCTTAAAATCCTGCCTGTCGACAAGGCTGTTTATGGGGAACAACATCCCCAGGTGGCGCTGGATCTCATGGCCTTGGCGGATCAGGAAGAAAAACTGGGCCAACCGGGGAAGGCCGCTGAGGAGCTGAAGGAATCCCTGTCGATTTTGAGGCGTCTTTTCCCCGCGGAGGACCCCCTGGTCCGCCAGGCGGATTCACGGTTGGAGGCGCTTTCCCGGTGAACCCCTGTTTCCCTTGCCCCGCTGCGGCCTTGTTTGGTAGTGTCTCAGTTTGAGATGACATTCGTTTTAATCTGTCATTGCGAGGCCCAGCCCCAATCGGGGCGGTTTGGGCCGTGGCAATCTCAGGCAGTTATTCCAGCAAAATCAAAAGCAAAACCTGAGATTCCCACGTCGCAAACCGAGCCTATCGGCTCTGCTCCTCGGAATGACATCAAACTGAGGCACTACCCCTTGTTTGGAAGAATTGCTATTCGAAATGAAAAGCATTAAAGTTAACGGACTTTATGACCAGCCCCACCCAATCCTTACCTATGGCGGATGCCAAAAAAATCGTCGAAAGCCTTTTTGAGCCTAATCCCCTCGTCTATTGGTCCGACTTCCTGTTCCACGCGGCCCTCGGATGGGGCGCCTTTTACCTGGCCGTCCGTACCCCGGATTTCTCCCCGGCCCAAATCCTCAGCCTGGTGGTGGCGGTTTTGTGCCTTTACCGTGCGGTGATCTTCATCCACGAATTGACCCATTTAAAGAAGGGCACCTTTCTCCTCTTCCGGGTCGTCTGGAACATCCTTTGCGGATTTCCTTTCCTGGTTCCCTCCTTTACCTATATGGGGGTGCATATCGACCACCATAAGCAAAAGATGTACGGCACCAAGGATGACGGCGAATACCTTCCTTTTGTGTTGGCCGGCCGCTTCCGGATCATCCTTTTCTTTTTGACCATGCTGGTGGTCCCCTTCGTCTTCGCCGTCCGCTTTTTATTGACCCCGATCTCCTATCTCATCCCCCCCCTCCGCAAACTGCTTTGGGAGTACCTTTCCTCCCTTTCCATCGACCCGGAATGGAAAAGGCCCGAATCCCAGGAGCGGGACGGAAAATGGTGGCGTTTGCAGGAATCGCTGACTTGCCTTTTCCTTTTGGCCTTCGGGGTGCTCTTATGGAAGGGGTTTCTCCCCTGGAAGGTGCTGGTCCTTTGGTATCTCGTCTCAACGCTGATCCTTCTGGCCAACGGGCTTAGGACCGTGGCCGCCACCCACTGCTACCGCAACCCCGCCGACCATGTGATGGAGTTTTCGGAGCAATTCCTGGATTCGGTGACGGTTCCGGGTAATCCCGTCACGACGGGTCTTTGGGCGCCGGTGGGGTTAAGGTACCACGCCGTGCACCACCTCTTCCCCGGCATGCCTTACCACAACCTGGGGAAGGCCCACCGCCGCTTGATGGGAAAGCTCCCGGAAAACTCCGTTTATCGCCTCACCCTCCGCAAGAGCCTTTGGCACGGTTTGTCCCGGATTTGGCGCGAAACCGCCGAAGCCCAGGCCGCCAAGCGTCTTTCCGGGAGCGGTTCAAAGGTCCCTTCCCACTCCGCCGTCCCATCCACTCAAGAGACAAAGTAATTGAGCGCCTGCTGCACGGTGAAATAGCCCTGCAAAGCGAAAGACGCCCAAAGATAAAGATACTCCCTTTCCTTGAGCCTCAAGGCCAGGGCCGCGAAAAGGGGGAAGTCCGCCAATAAATACCGCATATAGGTAACCATCCCTCCGGCGAAAGCTGGCACCAATCCCAAGGCCAGGCAGTAGGCAAAAAGCGCCTTATCGAGGAGGCGGCGGGAAAATCCTAGGGTCCAGAGAAAAAGTAAAAAAAACACCCTGTTCAGGAGGAGAACGGGCGTCGCATGGAGCGCCGGGTCGACTTGAATGAAGTTTTGGATGAACCAATGGACGGGGTGGAACAAATTTTGGATGTCAAAATGCGAGATGAATCCTTTTTCCGCTTCAAAGGCCGAAAGACTTTCCCCTGTCATGGCTTTCATTGCGAGGAAGTATGCCGCCGCCCCCAAGGTCAAACCCGCCAGAGGCATCCATCTCCTTCCGCCGGGCGCCTTCCCGTTTTTCCCGCCTTCCCAAAATGTCACCAGCGCCGGAAGCAAAACAAGGAATCCAGTCGGCCGTGTGAGGGGTAGCCCAAACGCGAACACGGCCGAGAGCCCGTATTGGTTTTGCCGCGCGTAGTAAAAATGGCCTGTGGCTAAAAAAAGAAAAAGGGCCTCGGTGTACAGGAGCCCCAAATAAAATCCCGTTGGGAATGCGAGTAGGAATAGGGCGCTGAAAAACGCCGTCCTTCCGCCGTGGTCAATTTTTACCAATCGGTACAGGTAAACCACGGTTCCAAGGGTGAAAAGATGGGAAAGCAACAGGCCCCCCAGCAGGGGACGGCCTCCCAACAAAAGGCCGGCGGCCCGGACTAAAAAAGGAAACAGCGGATAGAAGGCGTTGGTGAATTGGTGCGGATGGTACCCCTGGTCGGCCAAGTAAAGGTAAATTTGTCCGTCCCAGGTTTTCAAAGGGGTCCACCCGTTGGGTGGCTCTCCCGGCGGATAAACAAAATTGGCCCAATAATTGGGGGCGTTCAATGGAAAAAGGAAATAACCTAAATAGGTCAGTCCAAGAAGGGCCCCCTGGATGAACAGGGTCCATAGGAGAAGTCTTTTCAAGCCGTAAGCCGTTTCCTCTCCAACGGGGGGCTTCTTCAAGGTTTCTCCCAAACAATCTTTTTCCAGGGGAAAAGGGGAATCCCCAGGGCCGCGAGGCAATCCTCGAAGTCCTTGGGGGGGGGCGCCAAAAATTCCTTTGTCGAACCCGTGGCGGGGTGTTGAAAGGCGATCCGGAAGGCATGCAGCATCTGGCGGGGGGCCGCCCCGGCGGGGCCGCCGTAAACCTCGTCCCCCAGGATGGGATGGTGGATGTATTGCAAATGAACGCGGATCTGGTGGGTCCGTCCCGTCTCCAGCTTCAAGTGCAACAAGCTGGCCTTTTCGTTGGATCCCAAGGTTCTGAAATAAGTGACGGCCTTTTTCCCGCTCTCGGCCCGGACCGCCATCTTTTTGCGCGCGCTCACGTGCCTTCCGATGGGAGCGTCCACCGTTCCCCGACCCGTCAGCTTCCCCTTGGCGATCCCCAAATATTCCCGGCCGAGCCGGCGGTACCTCAGCTGCTTCACCAGGCTTTGGTAGGCTAGGTCGGTTTTGGCCGCCACCAGGAGCCCAGAGGTGTCCTTGTCCAGCCGGTGGACCAAGCCGGGCCGCTGGACCCCCCCCACGCCCGCCAAGTCCGGGCAATGGGCGATCAAGGCGTTGATCAGGGTGCGGTCGGGGTTGCCGGCGCCCGGATGCACGACCAAGCCGGCGGGCTTGTTGAGGACCAGTACATCCCCATCCTCAAAGACAATGTCCAGGGAAACGGCCTGGGCCGGCAAATCCGGCTTTCGGGAAGGCGGAACCCTGACTTGGAAGGCCTGTCCCTCCAAAACCTTCATTCCCGCCTTGATGGACTTCACTTGGAATTGGGGGGTCACATTCCCTTCCTTAATCAAGGCTTGCACCTGGGTGCGCGAGAAGGAGGGCATTTGGGACGACAAAAAAACGTCCAGGCGTTCCCCGTTTTGGCCGGGGGGCACCGTCAAGAACGCGGTTTGGGGTGAAGCGGAGGAAGGGTTCATGGTTTATTTAAGGGGGAGTGTCACCCTCTTCTTCAAGGTGAGGGGGCTGGAAAAAGCTCACGGATCGGCTGGGCCCCTAGTTCGCTTCCAGAATATCCAAGCGATGACGGCTATGGAAATAAAAATGAGGATGCCGCTGACCGCCTGGGAGGCGGAGTTGAAAAAGATCAAATACCTTTTGTTCCAGTCCCGCCTCCAAAACTCGATCACGAACCTTAAAACCCCGTAGGTCAGCCCATAAAGGCTGAAGGTCATCCAGGAATAACGGATGGTCCATCGCCGCACCCAGAGCAAGAGAAAGAAAAGCCCCAGGTCGCCGGCCAGCTCCCAGAGCTGGGTGGGGAGGTGGGGCAGGTTGTCCCCCGCTCCCGGAAAAACCAGGCCGTATTGGTAGCTGACATTACCGTAACAGCACCCGTTCAAGAAACAACCAACCCGGCCGATGGCGTGGCCCAGCAGGATATAGGGCGCCACCAGGTCGAAGCAATAGCTCATGGGCCACTTTTCCACCTTGAACCATATCCAGGCCACGGCCACGGCGCCGAAAAGTCCGCCGTAAAACACCAGCCCCCCCTGCCAAATCTTCAAAGCGTCTGGCCACTGGCCGTTCCCGAATTCCGAATGGTTTTCCAGGACGTAGAAAATCCGGGCCCCCAGGAGCGAACAGACGATGACGTAGACCCCGAGGTCAAAGGCCTTTTGGAAACCCTGTTGGTAGGTAAGGCCGACCTTGGGCGCGATAAAACGGCCCGCGTCCCCGGCGAAAAGGTAAATGCTGAACCCAAGGGCCACGGCCATGCAAAGCCCGTAGGTATAAAAATAAATCGGGCCAAACACGTGACCCAGGAGGGTGAAGGCTGGGATGGAGAACGGGAGTTTGGGGAACATTAAAACCTTTCCGAGGGATGGCCGCCCTTGCCCCATAAATAACCTAGGACGAGCAGGGTCAGCCCCACCGTAATGCAGGAATCCGCGACATTGAATATGTACCATTGGTGCTGGTGGTAGCGGACGTCGATGAAATCCACGACCTTTCGGTAAAAAACCCTATCGATAAAGTTACCCATGGCCCCGCCCCAAATCAACCCTAGGGCGAACCGGTGCAGTTTCTTTTCCCGCGGGATGAACCGTTGGTAGGCGTAAACGATGAGTCCCGCCCCCACGGTGATCAGGACAAAAAAAGGGATCCGGACGTAAGCCGGCATGTCCGCCATGAATCCGAAGGCCGCCCCCGGGTTTTGAATGTAGGTCAGGTAAAAATATTCCTTGAGCACGGTCACCGAAACCCCCAGCTTGCAATACTTGACGACCAGGAATTTGGTTACCTGGTCGAGGAGGACCGCGGCAAAGGAGGACGCGCGGATGCTCACGAAGCCGGCTCCCGGCGGTTGGAAAGGACGAATTCGATCAGGAGGTAGGAAAGTCCCACCGTAATGCAGGAATCCGCCACGTTGAAGATATAGGGAAACCATTGGACCTCATGGTATCGCATTTCAATGAAGTCGATCACCTTGCCATAGAGCAGCCGGTCCACCAGGTTGCCCAAGGCGCCACCCCACACCAGCCCCAGGGCGACGCGGGTGAGGAGGCGCTCCGACGGAACCAGACGTTGGTACATATAAACGATGAAAGTGGCCGCCGCGGTGGAAACGATGAAAAAAGGGATGCGCACCAGGGATTCCATGTTGGCCATGAAGCCGAAGGCGGCCCCGGGGTTTTGGATGTAGGTGAGGTAAAGCAGGTTGGGGAGCACCGGCACCGATTCGTTGAGGGAGAGGGTGTTGAGGACGAGGAACTTGGTGAACTGGTCCAGGGCCACCACCAGCATGGAGACGCCCAGGAGCATCATGGGGCGGTTTCCGTCTTGGCGAAGGCGGGGTGCTTTATCACCACCGGGCCGCATCGGTGGCAGATGTCGGGGTAGGTCTTGTCCATTTGTTCGGGGGGGTAATAGTTCCAGCACCGAGCGCATTTTTGACCCGTGGATTTCCGGGCCATGGTTTTCACCTGCAATCCGGCGTCCTCGGATTCCAAGACCCCGGCCGGGGCATCCCCGCCCTTTAAGTCCACCTTGGATACCAGGAAATAGTACCGTAGGTGATCCGAGTGCTTTTGGAGTGCGGCCTTGACCTTTTCGTTCCCAACATAAAGGTCCACTTCCCCTTCCAGGGAACTTCCGATGGCCTTGTCCTGGCGAAGGCCTTCTAAGGACTTGGAAACCGCCCTCTTGACGGCTAAAAGCCATTCCCATTCCTGTTCAAAAGCCGGGTCCAAAGCCGCCTCCACCGCCTGCCAGCGGGCGTTGAACACGCTCTTTTCGCCCCCTTCCCTGAATTTTTCGGGAAGGGACTGCCAAACTTCCTCGGCGGTAAAGGAAAGGATAGGGGCTACGGCCACGACGAAATGCTTGAGGATGTCATACAGCACGGTTTGGGCGGCCCGGCGGGCGGGCGATCCGGTCTCAAAGGTATAAAGCCGGTCCTTAAGGATGTCGAAATAACCGGCGCTTAAGTCCACCGAAAAGAAATGGTCCACTTGGTGGAAGACGCGGGTGAACTGGTATTGGTCGTAAGCCTCGGAGACCGAGGCGAGGGTTTTCCGGGCCTCCATCCAGGCCCAACGGTCCAGGGAGGTCATGTCATTTTCAAGGACGCTATGAAGGGACGGGTCGAAATCCGATAGGTTGCCCAAGATGAACCGGAAGGTGTTGCGGATGCGGCGGTAGGCCTCCGACATGCGGTTGAGCCTGTCCTCGCCGATGGACACGTCCTCGGTGTAGTCCTCGGAAGAAACCCACAAACGCAAGACGTCAGCGCCATATTTTTTCACCATGTCGTTCGGGTCAATGACGTTACCAGCGCTTTTGTGCATGGCCTTGCCTTCGGCATCCAGGACCCAGCCGTGGGTCAGGACGCCGTTGAAGGGCGCGCGGCCCTTCAAGGCCACCCCGGTCCAAAGCGCGTGCTGGAACCAGCCGCGGTGCTGGTCGCTGCCTTCCAAATAAAGGGTGAACCTGGAATTTTTCAGCTCATCCCTTTGGTCCATGACCGCGAAATGGGAGCTCCCCGACTCAAACCAGACATCCAGGATGTCTTCCTCTTTAATAAAGTCGTTGGCGCCGCAGGAGCATTGGGTCCCCGGCGGCAGGATATCCTGCGCCTGGTGCTTGAACCAGCCGTCAATTCCCTCTTTTTGGACCAGGTTGACGATGGATTCCAATACCTTGGAATCCTCCACCACCTTCCCGCAGGCCTTGCAGTAAAGGGTGGTGATGGGAACCCCCCAAGCCCTTTGCCGGGAAATACACCAGTCCGAGCGGCCTTCCACCATGTTACGGATACGGTCCTTGCCCCAGGAAGGAATCCAACCTTGGGTCCGGGCGATTTGGTCGATCTCGGCCAAGCACTTCTTTCTTAAATCCTTATGGTCGAGCTCAATGAACCACTGAGCCGTTGCCCGGAAGATGATGGGATTTTTCGACCGCCAGCAATGGGGATAGCTGTGCTTAAGGGTTTGGAGGGAAAGCAGCCGCCCGAGGCCCTTCAGTTTCTCAACGATCTTGGGGTTGGCGTCCCAGACGGTCATTCCCTCGTATTCCTTGACCCGGCCGTCGTACCTTCCGGCCTCATCCACGGGTGAATAGACGGGAAGGTTGTACTTCAGGCCGATCTCGTAGTCCTCCCGGCCATGGCCGGGCGCGGTATGCACCAGGCCCGTGCCGGCATCCGCAGTCACGTGGGTTCCCACCATCACCAGCGAATCCTGGTCCAGGAAGGGGTGCCGGGCCACGGACCGGTCCAGGGCCTCACCCCGGACTTCATCGAGGATCTTGAAATCCGTGGATTTCCAGCCGCACATGGCCGCCACCTGGGGCAAAAGCACCTTGGCCACGATGTAATAGGCGTTCCCCACCTGGGCCGAGGCCCCTAGCCGAGGCCCATGACTTGGTTGTGCCGGTTCCAAAGGGGAACCGGCCACCTGGAGGGTCACGTACTCAAAATCCGGATGGACGGAAATGCCCAGGTTGGCCGGAAGGGTCCAAGGGGTGG
>JASHQZ010000086.1 GCA_030038835.1 candidate division FCPU426 bacterium | reverse complement strand
GGAAGGGGCGGAAGACAACCCTTTCATCGCAGATTTTTACAAAGACATCCAGAAACACGCCTTCCAGACCCAGATGTTCTTCCTTCTTTCCCGCTTCAAACAACAGCAGGACCTGGCCCAAAGCGATCTTTTCCAACAGGGCATCGTGAGCGATTATATTTTCGCCAAGGACCGTATCTTCGCCAACCTCACATTGGACGACAATGAATTGAAACTTTACGAGCAGATCCATACGATTTTAGGCGGGCGGGTTTTGAAGCCCGACTTCATCATCTACCTTCAGGCCTCCACGGAAGTTTTGTTGAAGCGCATAGCCCTCCGGGGACGGAAATTCGAGAACCAGATCACGGCGGAATACCTGGCGGAGCTGAACCAGGCCTACAACTATTATTTCTTCCACTACAGCGAGACGCCCCTGATGGTGGTCAACACCAGCGAGATTGATTTCGTCCACCGCGACGCCGACCTGGACGATCTGCTCCACCATTTGGACAAGGTCACCAAGGGGACGGTTTACTACCAACCGATCAGCGTGAAGAAATAAGTCCCGGGCCAGTTCCCGGCAAAGGCAAGCAATCTATGGAAAAACAAACGACCCTCCTCGACTTCCAGGCCAAATGCGACCGCGGCGAAAAGCTCGTCGTGGTGACCGCCTACGACTACCCCATGGCCCTGGCCGTGGACGCGGCCGGGGTGGATGCCGTTTTAGTGGGAGACAGTCTTTCCACGACCATGCTGGGCCGCCCCAGCACCCTTTCGGCCACCATGGAGGAGATGATCCACCACACCAAGGCGGTGGCACGGGCCGTGAAACAAGCCCTGGTCATCGGCGACATGCCCTTCCTTTCCTACCAGTTGGGGCTGGAGGAAGCCCTGGAAAACGCCGGAGCCTTTCTCTCCGAGGCTGGCGCCCAGGCGGTGAAGCTGGAATGGTGCCCCCAGGCGCCTGAAGTCGCCTCCTTTTTGTCCGAAAACGGGGTTCCGGTCATGGGACACGTGGGTTTCACCCCCCAACACGTCCACCAATTGGGGGGCTACCATCAGCAAGGCAAAGACAAGGCTGGAGTGGCCCGGCTGCTCCACCAGGCGAAAGCATTGGAAAAGGCCGGTGCCTTCGCGGTGGTCCTGGAATTGGTTCCGGCCGATGCCGCCGCAACGATCAGCCGAAGCCTGAAAGTTCCCACCATCGGCATCGGCGCCGGACCCCATTGCGACGGGCAGGTCCAAGTCTTTCACGATATGATGGGTCTTTTGCCCGACTTCCACCCGAAGCACGCGAAGGCTTACCTCCACCTGCATGAGGAGATCAAAAAAGCCGTCCAGCAATATGCCCAGGAAGTCCGTAGCGGCAAGTTCCAGCCCGGTTCATAAGGCAATGAAGGTTATTCCGGACCCCCGACAAATGAAGGCCCAATCCCGCAAATGGCGTCTGGCCAAGAAAAGCATCGGCTTCGTTCCCACCATGGGCGGCCTACACGAAGGCCATCTGGAGCTGGTCCACGCCTGCCGCAAAGAAAACGACGTGACGGTCGCCTCTGTTTATGTGAACCCCCTTCAATTCGGCCCAAAAGAGGATTTTGCCAAATATCCCCGCACTTTGGAAAAAGACTTGGAAATGCTCCGGGGCGAAAAAGTCCATGCCGTCTTCACCCCATCGGATAAGGAAATGTACCCGGCGGGTTTTTCCACTTCCGTGGAAGTCAAGGGGCCGTTGGTGCAGGGCCTTTGCGCGCCCTTCCGGCCCGGGCATTTCAATGGCGTGGCCACGGTGGTGGTCAAGCTCCTGGGCGCGGTCATGCCCGACCGGGTGTACCTGGGCCAGAAGGATGCCCAGCAACTGGCCGTTTTGCGCCAGGTCATCAAGGATCTCAATATGGATATTGAGACCATAGGCTGTCCCACAGTGCGGGAACACGACGGTTTGGCCATGAGCTCCCGCAACCAAGGCTTGACGCTGGAGGGGCGCAAAACGGCTCCGGTCCTCTATAAGGCGTTGAAGGTGGGAAAGAGCATCGTGGAGTTGGGGGAAGGGAACCCCGAAAAGGTTTTGGAGGAAATCCGCAAAGTGATAGAGGACGAAAAGAGCGTGAAGATCCAGTACTTGGAGGCGGTCGACGCTGAAACCTTGGTTCCCGTCAAGCAAATCAAGCCGGGTACCATGATCGCCTTGGCCGCCTACCTTGACAACGTCCGCCTGATTGACAATATTGTTGTTTAGCCCAGCGTCATCCGGTCCACCCTATCCCCTGAAAATCGCTGCCCCCATCTTGGCCCTGGATGCAATGTTAACTTTCGGTTACACTGTCGCCCATTCCCCGAGAGGCAAAATATGTCGAGGACTTTCGTTAAATCCAAAATCCACCAAGCCACCGTCACCCAGACCGAATTGTGGTACGAGGGAAGCATCACCCTGGACGCGAAACTGATGAAAGCCGCGGATATCGCGGCCTATGAACAGGTCCATGTGCTCAACCTCAATAACGGGAGCCGCATCGCCACCTATGCCATTGAGGGGAAGGCCGGTTCGGGAGTGGTCTGCATGAACGGAGCCGCTGCGCGGCATACGGAAGTGGGGGATAAATTAATCGTCCTTACCTATGAAAGTTTTCCCGAGGCACCGCCCTCCGGTTACCACCCTACGGTCGTGTCGGTGAACGCGAAGAACAAAGTGACCAAGGTTAAATAAGGGGGCCTGACCATGTCTTTAGACCTTTTTTTGGATGATTCGGAACTGACCGCCCGCATCCAGGAACTCAAGAGGGAGCGCCACGCCGTCATCCTGGCCCACAGCTATGAAAGGCCGGAGGTGCAGGATATCGCCGATTACGTGGGGGACTCCCTGGAACTCTCCCGCCTGGCCGCCAAGACCGACGCGGACGTGATCGTGTTTTGCAGCGTGCATTTCATGGCCGAGACGGCCAAGATCCTCTCGCCCCAAAAAACCGTTCTTTTGCCCGCGGCCGAGGCGGGCTGCCCCCTGGCCGACATGATCACCCCGGCCCAGTTGGAGGCGGAAAAGGCACGGCATCCCGGCGCGGCGGTGGTGGCCTATGTGAATTGCTCGGCCGAAATCAAGGCCATGGCGGACGTTTGCTGCACCTCGGCCAACGCCCTGCAGGTGGTCAACGCCATGCCCCAGGAAGAGATACTCTTCGTGCCCGACCAGCACCTGGGCCGGTTCGTCCAAAAGCAGACCCACAAGAAGATGATCCTTTGGGCGGGCTGCTGTCCCACCCACCAGCGCATGAAGATCAAGGATATCCTGGACTTAAAGAAACAGCACCCCGAAGCCGAGGTGGTGGTCCACCCTGAGAGCAACGAGGACATCTGCAACCTGGCGGATGCCGTGCTTTCCACCTCCCAAATGCTGCGCTATTGCCAGGCCTCCCCGGCCAAGACCTTCATTATCGGGACCGAAATGGGAATGCTGCACCGCCTGCGCACGGCCATGCCGGACAAGACCTTCCTCCAACCCAGCAAGGGGCTCATTTGCCCCAACATGAAGATGACCCAGCTCGAGGACGTTTACGAGTCCCTCAAGGAACTCCAATTCCGCATCGAGATCCCCGAGCCCATCCGGATAAAAGCCCTGAAGGCGTTGGATGGAATGTTGGCGGCGGTTCCTGCTAAGTAAATGGGGAAAAGTTGAAAGGGGCAAAAGTTGAAAGGTTCCACCCTTTGCCTTTTCCAATTTTCTTCCTTTTTACCCATTCCGGCGTTCTGTCCTAAATCATACTTATGAAAAAGCCCGCCAAATTTCAGCGAAAATTAGGAATCGTGGGTTGCGGCGCCATCGGTTCGCTGGTGGCCGAACTGCTCGAAAAAAGGAAATCCTCCTTCCGTGTGACAGCCGTCCTGGATGCCGTTCCGGCTTCCGCGCTCAAACTTTCTAAAAAGCTTAAATCCCGCCCCCGGATGTGTGAAAATTTAAATCAACTATTGACGAAATGCGATTTTGTTCTGGAGGCCGCCTCGGTGAAAGCGTCCCTTCCAGTGGCGGAAGCCGCTTTGAAGCGACATAAGCCCCTGGTCATGATGAGTACGGGCGGGTTTCTGCTGAACCAAAAGAAGTTATCCGCCTTGGCGGTAAAACATCAAACCAAAATCTACCTGCCTTCGGGCGCCCTTTGCGGTTTAGATGGCCTCAAGGCGGCCCGGCAAATCGGAAAAATCACGGAACTTCGCATCACTTCCACCAAACCGCCCGCCGGGTTCCAGGGCGCCCCGGGTTTGACCCCCTCCCAAAAACGATTGCTTTACAAATCCAAGACGGCTTTTTATCTTTATAAGGGTGATGTTTGGGGGGCGATCCAATGTTTCCCGGCCAATGTCAATGTGGCCGCCACCACCGCCTTGGCTTCGGGTGACCCCAAGAAACTCAAGGTGCGGGTCATGGCGGATCCCCAAATCCAATCCAACCAGCATGAAATCCATGTGGAGGGAGACTTTGGGGAATTAACCGCGGTTACCCGTAACAGGCCCTCAAAACAGAACCCTAAAACCAGCGCGCTCGCAATCCAAGCGGCTTTGGCTTTGTTTGAACGGCTGGAAAGCTATGTGGAAATAGGGACATAAGAAAGTACGAAAGGCGTTAAGGGTATAAAAAAGCGGAAAGTAAAATACGCCCACCTTGGTATTTTCCGTAATTTTACAATTTGAATCCCGAGGCTTCCTTGGAACCAACAGCCGTTATGACCGATTCCCCCTGCGCCATTCAGATAAGGGGATTATCAAAGACCTACAAAACCGGCTTTTGGTTCACCCCCAAGGTTACCCACGCCCTCAAGGGCGTCCATCTAGACATCTACGAAAACCAGGCTTTCGGGCTCATGGGCCTGAACGGGGCCGGCAAGACCACCCTCATTAAGCTGGTTTTGGCCCTTTTGCGGCCCACCGCTGGCTCGGTGATGGTCCTGGGAGGAAGTATTGCCCAGCGCAGCGTCCGGCAGCAGATCGGTTACCTTCCCGAATTGCCTTATTTTTCCAAACAGCACACGGGCCGGGAACTTTTGGAGTACTTCGGCTCCCTCCACGGATTTTCCGGTTCGACACTCCAACACCGGGTGGACGAAATCCTGGAGCTGATCCGCATGCGTTCCGCGGCGGGTCTCAAGGTTTCAGGTTATTCCAAGGGCATGCTGCAGCGTATCGGCATCGGCCAGGCCCTCATTGGAAAGCCTAAGCTCCTCATTTGCGACGAGCCCATGAGCGGCTTGGACCCGGTGGGGTACAAGGAAATGCGGGACATTTTCATCGACTTAAAAAAGGCGGGGACCACCCTTTTCTTAAACACCCACATCTTGGACGAGGTGGAGAGGGTTTGCGACCGCATCGGAATCCTCCACGAGGGGTCATTGAAGGAAGTGGCCCCGATCTCCAAAATCCTGGAATCTTCCGTGCCGGTGGATTATTGGATCGACGTGGACAGCGGGGAAGCGCCCAAGCTCTCCGGCATCCCGTTCCAGGAAGCGGTGCAAAAAAACGGGGGAGTCCAGGTTTCAGGCCTGGTCCTGGCTGAAACCCTCTCACTCTTGACCTCCCGGAAGGCTCAAGTCAAAGGCGTCCGGCCCCTTTCCTCGCAGGTAGAGGCTTACTTCCTTAATGCCATAGGCGCTCAAGCCCACTTGAACCGCCCAAGGATGGGAACTCCATGAGGCGCATCCTGGCCGTCACCACCTTTACTTTCCGGGAACTCCTCCGCAGCCGCCTGCTGTTCGTCTGGCTCATCAGCGTGATCGTGCTTTGCGGGCTGGATTTCCTCCTTTCGATCCTTAGTTTCGGCAGCATCCTGCAGATTTTCATGGACTTGGGGTTGGCGGGCATGGAAATATCAGGTCTTTTGGTGCTTCTTTTGGGCCTGGCCGTCACCTACACCACTGAAATGGACCAAAAGGCCATCTTCCTGCACCTGGCAAAACCCCTCACCCGGGGTGAGTACCTTTTGGGCCGCATCCTGGGCTTTTTCCTCGTGAACTGCCTGGTCGTCCTTGGCATGGGCTTGGTGGTGGTGGGGCTGGTGATTTTTTTAGGCGGGGGGACGGTCCCGGCGCTGTTTTATGATTGCGTTGTTTTCATCCTATTGGAAATGTTTGTGCTAACCACCCTGGGCCTAACCTACCAAATGATAGCGACCTCCATGGTGGGAGTGGTTCTTTACACCTTCTTCACCGTTTTCTTGGGCCATTGCATCGGGGAAGTCCAGTGGCTTTTAAACCAAGAGATGAGCCATTGGATCAAGGTCTTGTTGAGGATGGTTTACTATATCCTTCCAAACCTGGAAGCCTTCAACTTGAAGGACCGGCTTTACGATCCGAACCTGGTCCTGGGATGGGCTCAATGGCAGGACATCTTGCTTTACGCCTTTTCTTATTCCTTCGTGGTTTTCCTCATCGGTTGGATTAACCTGGAAAAGAGGGAATTCCGGTGAGCGCGCCTGATTCCGGGCGCTGGGTGACGAAGGGGGCCGCCCTCATTCCCGTTTTGTTCGTGCTCCAGGCCTATCTCTCCACCCGACTGCACGAATGGGTGCACCCCACTTCCTTCGAGGCCAGCCCGGTCCAGCGCATGGATAAAACCATTGCCTCAACCCTTCGCGCAGTGGCTTATCTGACAGGATATAAAGTGCTGGTAGGGCACGTGTTTTGGATCCAAATCATCCAATATTACGGGGACGACGACAACGCCGCCACGCGGTGGTCCCAGCTCTACGACGACTGCTCCCTGGCCTCGGACTTGAACCCCCAATTCATTTCCATTTACACCTTCGGCGCCAATGCCCTGGCCTTCCATCTCAAGCGCATTGACCAGGCGGCCCGCCTGCTGGAAAAGGGGATCAAGGCCAACCCGGACGCCCAGAGGCTGAAATACCTCCTGGCCGCCATCGGGTATCAAAACACGAACAACGATAATTTGATTATCCCCGTTTTGGAGGAGGAGGCCGGCCGTCCCGACGCGCCCCCCATGCTGTTCAATATCCTGGCCAACACCTACCAGAGGGTGGGGCGCTACCAGGATTCCATCAAGGTTTGGCAGGGAGTTTTAAAGGACGGCCAAACCGATGAACTGCGGATCCTGGCGGCCCAAAAACTTCAGGAGCTTTACGCCATACTCAAAAAACAAAACCTATCGAACCACTAAGGCGTAAAGGGCACTCAGTAAGGCCAATGAAACCGGGAAAAAAACATTTGCTTTTGAAACTCTTTCTTGGTGCCCTTGCTGCCCTTGGTGGTTCAAATGTTCTTTTGCCTGGCTTTTTGTCCGCCCAGGTACAAACCGACTCCTCGGCCAAGTCCGTCTCCCCCCTGGCCGCCGAAAGCCTTCCCAAAGTGAAGCCCGCCGACCCCCTCGTGGCCCATTCCCATCATTCCTTTTACTTCCGGGACACCCTGGCCGGGGCCCTTTTGAGATACAGGTCCAACACGGATTTCAACGCCCAGGACCCCGCCTGCCTGAACGACCTGGGCTATATTTACTACTACTTCGGGGAATACGCTGACGCGGCCGCCCAATTCAAAAAAGCGCTGGAACTGAATCCGGCTTTCGGAGGGGCCTACGTCAACCTAGGCGCGGCGGCTTATAAGTCCGGAGACAGGGACCTGGCCCGGCAATACCTCAACCAGGCCCACGGGATCGATTCCACCCGGAGCCAGGCGGCCTATGACCTGGGGCTCCTGGCATTTGAGCGGGGCGACTCCTCCCAAGCCTCGGATTATTTCGAGGAGGCCGCCCAAGGCCTCTCCGAGGACCCAAAGGTTTGGAATAACCTGGGTTGCGCCTACTTCCAGCAAAAAAATTACGGGCAGGCCTACCAGGCCTTTAAGACGGCCGTGGACAAGGGGGCGGGCTTTTACCATGCCTATTACAACCTGGCTGTGGCCTCGGTACTTTCCGGGAACTATGAGGGCGCGGTGGAGGACACCCAAAAAGCCGTGGAACTTTCCCCTGACAACCCGGACGCCTATAACCTCCTGGGGCTGGCCTACCTCTTCAACCAGGATGACCTCAAGGCTTCCGTAGCCCTGGCCCATGCCATTGAGCTGGACCCGCACAATTCGGGTTATTTCAACAACCTGGGGCGCGCCCAACTGGGGCTGGGGCACCCCCGGGAAGCCGAAAAGGCGCTCCGGCAAGCCCTGCTTTTCGAGCCGGATTTGAAGCCCGCCCTTTGGAACATGGGGGACTTGAAGCTGCGGCAGGGCCAGTACCAGGAAGCCCTGACGCTCTATGAGAACGTGGAGGATTGGGAGACGGCCAAGGAGAGCGCGGTGTTCCAGTACAACGACGGCGTGGCCTATTACCGTACCGGCGACAAGGAAAAGGCCCGGGAGTTTTGGGAAAGGGCGCGGGGCATGGACCCCCAATATGTGGAACCACTTTACGGCCTGGCGATTTTGGCCCAGGAGCGACAAGATTACGGCCAATCCTTCTCCATGGTCCGCCAGGGGGAGATTTTGGAACCCCAGTCCTTCCGATGGGTGAGGCTGGAGGGCGACCTGGATATAGCCCAGGGAAAATCCGCCGAAGCACTGGCCGCCTATGAGAAAGCCAAGGAAATGGGCCAAAAGGACGCCGAATTGTTTGCCCATATCCAAGCCTTAAGAAACCCGAAAGGGGAGCTGGCCAGCCTGGCCGCCCCGCCGGAGCAGGCCTCGGATGTGGCGGGCTATCACACCCAAGTGTTGCGCCTAGAAGACGAAGGGAACTTGGACGAGGCCTTGACCCTTGCCAAAAAGGCGTCGGATCAATGGGGCTCCCAACCGGAAGTGTGGGAAGACCTTTCGGACGTTTACTTGAAAACGGACCAAAAACAGGAAGCCTTGGAAGCCATGGAGCACGCCCAACGCCTGTTGCCCCAGGACGGCCATTACCTGGAGGAATGCGGCCATATCGCCTATCTGGACGGCAAATTCATGATCGCCGAGCATTACTTCGAGGAAGCGTCCAAGACCCCTTCAGCCACCTGGCAGACCCCGCTGGGCCTGGGGGATATCTATTACCGGCACAACCTTTTTGCTGAAGCCGTCGCCTATTGGGAAAAAGGGGCTTTGAACTATCCCCGCCAGCCCGAGTTTTACTACAACTTAGGCCGGGCCTATTACCAGCAGGGAAAATTTGTACAAGCCGCTTATGATTACAGAAAAGCGCTGGAGCTGAGGCCCCAATACCCCGAGGCCCTCACCAACCTGGCCGCCCTGGAACTGGACCAGGGCGATCTGGGGAAAGCCGAGCAAAACCTGGAGAAAAGCCTGGCCATGGATTCCCAATTGGCCGAGACTTACTTCAATTTCGGCAACTTGGAACTCAAGAGAGGACGGCTTGACCAGGCCGTCACGGATTACCAGCAGGGCCTGCAGGTCAATCCCGACGACGCTAACGGATACTATTACCAGGGCGTGGCCTGGTTGAGGCAGGGGCAATGGGTGAAAGCGCAAGCCTTTCTGGAAAAGACCCTGGAAAAGGACCCCACCCACGCCGACGCCCTTTACAGCCTGGGCAAGGTGGCCGTGGAACTGGACGATTACGACGCAGCCCGCAGGGACTTCGAGGAATCCCTCAAATATAAACCCGGCCAGGACGACGCCTATTTCGGCATCGGCCTGGTGTATTATCACCAGGGCCAGTACAAGGACGCCCAGCTTTATTTCGTGAAGGCGCAAAGCAGTTTCCGGGTGGCCCACGAAGCGGTTTTTTACCTGGGCCAGACCGAGGAAAAACTGGGGGATTTGGACTCGGCCGAAGCCTTTTACCGGCAGGCCATCCAGTTGAAGCCGGATTTTGGCATGCCGCACCTGGCCCTGGGCGACCTCTTGAAACAAAAGGGAAGGTTCCTTGAGGCGCGCATGGAATACCAGAAGGCGGCCACCCAGCAGGAGTATCCGGAGATAGCCAGGGCCGCGGAAGACCGGTTGGCCGAACTGCAATGAAACGACAGTTCACAGCTCACGGTTAACAGGTTACAGTAAAGGCTCAAAACGCCAGCCGATTCCATGCTGCCAACTGTGGGCTGTCAGCTGTGAACTGCATTTCGAGGTTTTATGATCCACCTGGTGACCCTCAATCCTGCCTTAGACCTGGAATTGGACCTGAAGGATCCCGTCCAGGGAAAAATCGGGGAAGTCCTCCGTTCCGATATGGTAGCCGGGGGCAAGGCCCTTAATATCGCACGCTTCCTGAAGAAAAGTGGAATCTCATTCACGACGTGGTTGGGTACGGGAGGCGGTACCCATCCGACCCATGCCCTTTTCCAAGCCCTGGTCAAAAGGGAAAACCTTGAGGTACGGTTTCTCAGCTCGAAGGCCCCTGTCCGTTTGAACGTGGTGGTCGGAACCGCCCAGCAAAAACAAAAATACAACCATCCCGGCTTTGAACTGGACTTGACCGATTTCGGGAAATTGGACCGGTCGGTCAAGAGGGGCGACCTTTTGGTGATGACGGGCCGATTGCCCCAAGGCATGAACCAGGCCCTTTACGCGGCATGGGTGAAGTCCTTCAACCGCAAGGGGGCCTGGACGGTGGTGGATGCCTCCGGTCCTCCCCTTTATGAGGCGCTCCAGGCCAAACCCTGGTTTTTCAAGGTGAACCTCGATGAGTTGTCGGAAGCCCTGGGATGGAAGGTGCCGGGCCTTTTCGCCATTCCCCAATTAAGGCGGACCGTCCTCAATAAGATCGGGTTGGTGCACGGCGCCGTCACGGATGGCGTTTTTGGCGCCGTGGTTTGGAACGAACAGGAAATCTTCCAAGTGAAATATTCGGGGAAGCCGATCAATGGATTTGTAGTGGGGACTGGGGACGCCTTCCTCGCGGGGTATTTGAGGGGTGTTCACCAGAATAAAAGTCTCAAGGATCGGGCTGTCCTGGCCTGTGCCACCGCTACCGCCGTAGCCCAAATGGGGATTATGGGTTTCAAAGCTTCCGCGGTCTCCAAATGGTTGAGAAGTGTAAAGGTGAAAAAGGTTTAAAGGTGTTAGGCGTCATTCCATTCCCTTACCTGGCGTAGACTTGGCGAAGCTAGGTCGCAATGACAGCAATTTAGGAATATTTCATGGACAACGACTCCCGCATCATTTACTCCGTCACCGAACTGGTTCAAACCGCCAGAGCTCTCCTGGAAGCCAAGTTTCAACACGTCCTGGTCCAGGGTGAGATCGGCCGCTTCACCAAGCATCCTTCCGGCCACATGTATTTCGACCTCAAGGACGAGAAATGCCTCATCTCCTGCGCCTTCTTCAAGGGCAATAACCAGGCCCTCACTTTCCAACCCGAAACCGGGATGAAGGTCATCGCGGGCGGAGTCGTGACCCTCTACGAGGCCAGGGGACAGTTCCAGCTCAATGTCCGAACCCTCGAGCCCGTAGGCGTGGGAGGTCTTCTCCTTGCCTTTGAACAACTCAAGAAAAAACTCCAGGCTGAAGGGCTATTTGAGGAATCCCGTAAAAAGCCGGTCCCTGAGCATCCCCATCACGTCGCCCTGATTACCTCGCCCACGGGCGCGGCTATCCAGGATTTCATGAAAATATTGGAAACGCGTGTGGGGATTGATGAAGTGGAGTTGTTCCCGGTGAAAGTCCAAGGGGAGGAAGCCCCGGCGGATATCATCGCGGCCATCGAAGAGGTTTCCAAAAGGGAAGAACACGACGTTCTAGTCCTAACCCGGGGCGGGGGCAGTCTGGAGGATTTAGCGGCCTTCAACGACGAAGGGGTTGTTCGGGCCCTGGCTGATTGCTCCGTTCCTACAATCTGCGCGGTAGGGCATGAGGTGGATTTCAGCCTTTGCGATTTCGTGGCCGACCGCCGTGAGCCAACCCCTACCGCCGCGGCCGCCCATTTGGCGCCTGGAAAAGACGAGGCGGAGGAACAATTAAATTACCTTCAACACCGGCTCACCGAGGCCCTGGAAAATCTCTTGGAGGGCAAAAGACGCGACCTGCAGGAACTTTTAAAATCCCTTAAAAGCCGGCGGCCCGACCTATTGTTGGACCAGGCGCGGCAGGACTTGGACCGCCGCATGGAGGACCTCCAACAAGCCCTTCGTCAGTCACTGCAGGATAAACAACTTCAGCTTCAGCGCCTCTCGGATTTTTTGGCCCGCGCTACCCCCTTGCAGATGATGAAGCCTTTTCGAGAGAAACTCAAAGGCCTGGAAGCCCAATTGCAGGCCTACCATCCCCGCGGTCCCCTGAAACGCGGATACGCCATTGTCACGCTCAAAGAAAGCGGTTCCATCCTGAGGGATTCGGCTCAAGTCGAAAAGGGGGATCGTCTAACGATCCAAGTGAAGAAGGGCAAGGTGGAATCTGAGGTTGTTTCGAAGGAAGAGTAAAAATAGCTGTCATTGCGAGGAGTGGTCCGCGAATAGCGGACCGATTACGACAAGGCAATCTCAGTTTAAATAAGTCGTTGCGGCGGAGGAAAAATGAAAACCGTGCGATGCGTCCTATTTGTGGTTGCTATGATGACCTTTTGCCAAGTCCAGGCCGATGATTCCATGCCTCCCGGCCACTACAAAAACTTCAAGACGGCCATCTACATCACGGTTAATTCAACCAAATCCTTTTCCGATCCCGCGCGCCTGGAAAAGGAGTTCAACCGGGCCATGGGCCAGGTCAAGTTCGACAAAGTTTACCTGGAAGTCTACCGGGACAAGAATTTCTGCGATGAATCCACCCTGGAAACTATCAAGAAATTTTTCACGGACCGGGGTGTGGAAGTCTGGGGCGGCATCACCCTTTCTGCCGGGGGCGGAAAAGGCGGCCAATTCGGGACCTTTGACTTTGAAAAACCCGAGGACCGGGCGGAGTGCAAGAAGGCGGTGGAAATCGCGGCCCGCCATTTCGACCACGTGATCCTGGACGATTTCTTTTTCTACACCAGCAAGTCCGACGCGGACATCAAGGCCAAGGGCAAGCGGTCTTGGACCCAATACCGCCTGGATACCCTGCGCAAGGCCGCCCGGGACCTGGTGCTGGGGCCCGCCCGCAAGATCAACCGCAACATCAAGATGATCATCAAGTACCCCAACTGGTACGAGCATTTCCAGGGACTGGGCTATGACCTGGACCAGGAAGCCAAGATGTTCGACTATATCTATACGGGCACCGAAACCCGCGACCCCACCATCACCGACCAGCTTCTCCAACAGTACGAAAGCTATGAGATCTTCCGGTACTTCAGCAATATCCGGCCCGGCGGCGGCGACCTGGGCGGCTGGGTAGACACTTACAGTACCCGCTACGTGGAC
>JASHQZ010000085.1 GCA_030038835.1 candidate division FCPU426 bacterium | reverse complement strand
CAGGTTCAGATGTCCCTGGACGGAACCGCCGAATTGACCCTTTTGGACCGTTGATGCCGGGCCCCTGCGGAGACTTAGAGGCTCTAACAAAAATAAAAAACAAAGGCATTTGAACCACCAAGGCACCAAGGGCACCAAGAAAGGCAAGAAGATCCCGGATTTACTTGGATTTTGAAACATTATCCGTTCGCTGTTCTTGGTGTACTTGTGCCGATTCACCCTAAAGGAGTTAAAGAAATCGGTACTATACCGACCTCATTAAATGCTTTATGGAAGGTCGGCATGGTGACCTTGGTGGTTAAATAGGTTTTTTAGACTCTCTAAGAGCCTTTCAGGTTAAATCCGCCCGCAGCTTTTGGTTTTGCTTCGCTTGGCCCGGGAAGCCCGTATAATCATGTCCCCTCCCGGTTTTTTAAAGGAGTGTTCCATGAAACACGAAATGACGACAACCACCTTCGAGCTGGAAGGCTACCAAGTTGCCAAAAACCTGGGGCTGGTGCGGGGCATCACGGTGAGGTCCCGCTCGGTGATCGGTAACTTCGGCGCGGGCATCCAGGCCATCTTCGGGGGCAATATCACCATCTTCACCAGCCTTTGCGAGAAGGCGCGCGAGGAGGCCTTTGAGATGATGATGGATCACGCCGAGAAGCTGGGGGCCAACGCGGTCGTGGGCGTGCGCTACGACGCCACCGAGATCATGCAGGGCATCACCGAGGTGCTTTGCTACGGCACCGCCGTGGTGGCCAAGGAAAAATAAGTTCCCGGAACCGTCATGTCCATTTCCCTCAAGAACAAGCTATTCCTGGGGTTCGGCGTCCTGGCCGGCGTGATCCTGGGTATCGGCGCCCTTTCCTACCTGAGCATCAACCGCATGCTCGACAGCGATACCCTGGTGGACCACACCAACGACGTGATTTCCCATATCCACGAATTCGACGCCAACCTCAAGAAGGCCCAGGCTTCCTACCGGGCTTACCTCCTCTCGAAGGACCCGTCTTTTTTGAGGACCGGCCAGGCCAGCATGAACCTGGTAGTGCCCGGGGCCTTGGAAACCGAAAAAATGACCGGGGACAACCCGGTTGAAAGGGAGAATTTTCAGCGGTTGATCCCTCTCCTGGAAAGCCGCTCCCAAGGCCAAACGCTCCTCTTATCCGGCCGACCGGACCGTTTCGACAAGGCCCGGGCCGGCCTGGAGAATCCCGCCAACCTGCGGGCCAATGACGCCATCGACAAGTTGACCTCCCAGATAATGGTGGAGGAGCAGAACCTGCTGTTGAAGCGCCGGGACCAGGAGACCGCCGACGCCCACCAAGCCCTTACCATCCTCCTGTCGGGGGCCGTGGCCGCGGTCCTTTTCGCCTTCGGGGCGCTCTTGACCATCCGCGCCGAAGTGGGCAAGCGGGAAAAGGCGCAGGATCTGCTGCAGCTCAACGAATACCGGCTTTTCCAGTTCCTGGAGGCCGTGCCCCTGGGCATCTTCGTGCTGGACAGGGACGGCAAGCCCTTTTACGCCAACCAAAAGGCCCGGGAACTTTTGGGCCGGGGAGTGGTCCAATCCGCCGATCCCAGCCAGTTGAGCGCGCTTTACCAGGCCTACCGGGCCGGGACGGACGAGCCCTATCCCCCCGGGGAAATCCCCATTTCCCGGGCCCTCAAGGGGGAGAAGTCCTCGATCGAGGACCTGGAGATCCACCAACCCGACGGCCACATCATTCCCCTGCAGATCTGGGGCACGCCGGTGGTGGACATGAAGGGCAGCCTCCAATACGCCCTGGCCATTTTCAGCGACATCACCGATCGCCGCCACGTGGAGGAAATGAAGCAAAGCCTTATTTCCGTGGTCTCCCACCAGTTGAAGACGCCGGTCAGCGAGATCAACGGCTATATCGAGAACCTGCTGGAGGGCCTGGCGGGTGAATTGGCGCCCCAGCAGGCCGATTACCTGATGGACATGCGGGAAATCGGAATGAACAACTACAGGCTCATCAGCGACCTGTTGAACCTTTCCAAGATTGAGCGCGGCTTAACCACCGCCAACCCGGAGAAAATCGCGCTGATGGAGGTCATCCAGCTGGCCATGCGGGATTACGAGGCCATCCTGGCTCGCAAGGGGCTGGCCTTCTCCCTCAAGGGAATGGACGGGGGCATTTATGTCATGGCCGACCGGGACAAACTGGTGGAGACGCTCCGCAACCTGATCAACAACGCCGTCAAGTTCACCGACAAGGGGGGCTTGACCTTGAGCGCCGAAGTGAAGAACCGGGTGATCCTGTTGAAGGTGCAGGATACCGGAAGGGGCATCAGCGAGACCGCCATGGTCCAGCTTTTCACCCAAAAACGGGTGTTGGGCGAGGAGGCGGGGCGGGCGGGCGCCGGCCTGGGGCTTTATGTGGCCAAGCATTTCATGAAAGCCCAAGGAGGGGACATCAGCGCCATCACCAGCCCCGGCAAGGGCACCACCTTCACCCTGACCATCCCCCGGGCGGTTTAACCTTTCTTCCTTCCCATCTTTTACCCGGAACGGCCCGGGGGAAAGGTAATATGCGGGCATGACCCAGCTTCCCCAACCGCTTGGCCGCGCCCTTCTCCCTTGGTCCTATTTTCTCCTCCTAGGGGTTTCCAACGCTCTTTTGGCCTACACCCAGTGGCCGCTGACGGCGAAACTATTCATCGGTTTCTACGGGCTTTGTGTCCCCTCGTTCTTCCTCGCCTGGGCCTTCAAGCGAGGCGGGGCCGGCGAATGGCCTCGGGCGGGTCCCTTTTCCACCGCCTCCCTCCTTCCCCCTCCGGCGGCGGCGGGTTGGGGGGTGCTGCTGGCGGCCCTCCTTTTCACGCGGTTCTTCAGGATCGGCTCGAATCCCCTTTGGCCCATCAAGGACGTCGGTCATTTCGGCATCCTAGGCCTCTCCCTTTCCCAAAATTGGGACGGGCGGCTCCTCTGGGGGGAATGCCAGTCGGAGCCCCTTTATCTTTGGCTTTTGGGGCTTTATTTCAAGGCCGTCCCCGCCTCCAGTCTTTCCACCCGGCTTTTCCCCGCGCTTTTGTCCGTTGTCACCCTGGGGTTGGCTTATGGGGCAGCCCGGTGTTTTTTTTCGAGAAGTTTTTCCTTTCTGGCCGTCTCTTTTTTCGCGGCGGGCTTCGCGGATTGGCTCTTCAGCCGGACCGGCATCGGGCCGGTGGCCTTATGGCCCTTGTTGTTTTTGGCCTTGGGCTTGTTGGCGAAATCCTTTCAGCCCGGCGCGCCCTGGTGGACCGAAGCCGCCTTGGGCGCCTGCGCGGGAATGGGGTTTTATTCCTATGCCAGTTGGCCAGTGGTTTTCCTTTCCATCGCCCTGGCCATAGCCTGGAAGGCCCTCCGGCCGCCCAAGAAACCGCTTCCACTTTTTCTTTTTCTCTTTTTTTCGCTGGGAACCGCTTTTCCACTGCTCCGGACGCACTTAGCCGTGGGGGGCCTCCGCCATTTCCAGGAAGAGTTCCTTCAGCTTCCCTTGACCCGGTCCATTCCGGATTATTTCAATCTTTTATTTTGGGATGGCATGGGCAGCCATCCGGACGGCCCCTCTTGGGGCGGGGTTTTCAACCCCCTCGAGTCGGGATTGATCGGCCTTGGTTTTTTGAGACTGGCCCTTTCCCCCCTGAGGAACCTATCCCTCTGGTTTTTCTCCGCCTTTGTCTTGTTCCTCCTTCCAGGAATCCTCAGTAATACACTGGGCATGTGCCACGTCATCCAAGTCTTCCCCCTGCTCTTGATTCCCTTATTGGCGGGACTGGAGGAACTGCTCCTGGCCCTTCCCCTTCCCCGGCGTTGGCCCGCGGCCGGTATGCTTCTCTTGGCTTCTTTTGGGCTGAATGCCTATCACTGGTGGGGCCCTTCCCAGGATTGGAAAAACCTGCCACCGGGCCAAAGCGACTGGATCTCGGGGGAATACGCGCGGGCTTACGGTTTATTGGAGGAACAACAACGCGAGGGGCCCGGCTGGCTTTTCACGGAATTCCACCTGGACCCCTTCAACAAGACCCTGGAGCTTTTTAGCTATCCCTTCGATGCCCTTCAAAACCCCAAATGGCGCCGAACCCGGCCCCTTTGGGCGGCCCTTTTAGTGAATAAATATTACCTTCCCTTCCTCCAAAAAAGGTTCCCCCAAAGCCGATGGGACATCCTGAAGAGGGACCCCCTGCCCAACAACCTGAACCTGGCCTTGGGGCTGATTCCGGTGGACCCTTCCGCCAAGGTGGATTGGGGGCGGTGGGGGACGGCCGACAAGGCGCTGGGGGACCTGGACCTGGAAATGAAAAAAGCAGGGCCGGGGACGCGCCAGGGGGTTTTCCAGTCCGAACTTCGGGGCCAATATCCTTTGTTCTCGGGCGACCCTTTCCTGCTCAGCGTCTACTGGGAAAAAATGGCATGGTTCGACGCCGTGCGGGGCGACGGAGCGGCCTGTGAGCGGGATTATCAAAACGCCCTGGAACAGGGCTATCCCGCCGCGCACCTTTATTACGACCTTTCCATGGCCCAAAGGGCGGACGGCCACTTAAGGGAAGCCGGTGAAAACTTGGGGAAAGCCGAAGAACAAAGGCGAAGCCCGCCTTGAGGTGGGGCCCCAACCGGGGCCAAGCGAAAGTCCTCCGAGTTGACGGTTGTCGTAACCCTGAATTATGGTAGTACCTCATTCCCCCCAAGGAGCCGCCATGAACGTCCTGTACCTGATCCTGCCCGCCCTTTTAGTGATGGCGATCGCCTACCGTTATTACAGCGCCTTCCTGGCCGCCAAGGTGGTGGCCTTGAGCGACAAGCGCGCCACCCCGGCCCATGCCTTGAACGACGGCCACAACTACAAACCCATCCCACGCTTCGTGCTGTTCGGCCAGCATTTCGCCAACATCGCGGGCTCAGGCCCCTTGATCGGCCCGGTGTTGGCGGCCCAGTTCGGCTACGCCCCGGGCTTTATCTGGCTTTTGGCCGGCGTTTGCCTGGCCGGGGCCGTTCACGATTTCATGATCCTGGCCGCCTCCATCCGCAGGAAGGGCAAGTCGCTGGTGGAAATCCTGCGCTACGAAATCAGCCCCCTGGCCGCGGCCATGGGGGCCGTCGCCATTTTCATCATCGTCATCATGGCCCTGGCGGGCCTGGGGCTGTCGGTGGTGAACGCCCTGAAAGGGAGTCCCTGGGGGGTCTTTTCCATCGGCACCACCATCGCCACCGCCGTCGTGGCGGGTTTCTGGCTTTTCAAGTTCAGGGTGGGCAAGGTCGCGGAAGTCAGCGTTTTCGGCGTGGTGGTGGTGGCTTCCGCCGTCATTTTCGGGAACGCCGTGGCCCATTCGGGCGCGGCCGCCTTTTTCACCCTGAC
>JASHQZ010000084.1 GCA_030038835.1 candidate division FCPU426 bacterium | reverse complement strand
CTGGCCTACCTTGTCTTCCATGAACCGTAGTTGCAGGACTTTCTGGCTTTCCCGCTCGGCTTTCTCCGCGCTCCGCTCCTGGTTGCTGCAGTGAAGGGCCAGTTTGCCGTAGGAGTGCTGACCTTTGGCTTTTTCCCGGCGTAAGGCCGATTTGAGGGAACGGTGCACCACCAGGTCGGGGTACCGACGGATGGGGGAGGTGAAATGGCAATAAGATTTCAGGGCCAGGCCAAAATGCCCCGCATTTTGGGTAGAATAAACCGCCAGTCTCAGGGACCTTAAGGCCAGATTGGAAACCGTGGTTTCCATGGGGCCGCCCTTGACCGATTTTAAGAGGCCCTGGAGGCCGATGGGGGTGGCTAGGTCGAAGTGCTTGAAGGGGATTTGGTAGGCGCGAAGAAAATTGATGAGCTCCTCCAGGTCCGCGGGGGCGGGTGGTTCATGGATGCGGTAAATGGCCGGAATGCCGGTTTTTTCCAGGTGGGTGGCCACAGCCTCGTTGGCGGCCACCATGAAATCCTCGATCAAGCGGTGGGTTTCCAGCCTTTCCTTCTTGCGGACGTCCACGGCCCTGCCTTCTTCGTCCAAGACAGCCCGGATTTCGGGGAAATCAAAGTCCAGCGAACCCGCGGCTTCCCGCTTTAGGCGGATCAGCCTGGCAAGGGAAACCATGTCGCGCAATACCGGCTCAAAGCGGGAATATTTGGACCTCAGTTCGGGCGGGGCTGTTCCTTCCAACACGCTTTGGACTTCCTCATAAACGCCCCGGCGGCCGCTTTGAATGATTGATTCGGCGAATTGGGTATCGAGCAACCGGCCTGAAGCGTCATAGGTCAAAAAGGCGCTCAGGGTTAGGCGGGGCACTCCTTCCTTGAGGGAACACAAGCCGTCCGAGAGGGAGTGGGGAAGCATGGGAAGCACCCGGTCGGCCAGGTAAAGGCTGGTGGCCCTTTCTCTGGCTTCAGCGTCCAACGGCGTTCCCTCGCGTACGTAGTGGGCCACATCCGCGATATGCACTCCCAGGCGAAAACGACCTCCCGGCTGTTTTTCCAGGGAAATAGCGTCGTCAAAATCCTTAGCGTCCGCTCCGTCCATGGTCATGACCGGAAGGTTCCGAAGGTCCATCCGGCCTTCCCAATCTCTGGGTTCCGGGTCTTCCGGCAGGTTTTGAACCTGGGCAACGACCGGCTTTTGGAATTCTTCGGGCCATTGGTATTTTCGAATGACGGCCTTGATATCCACGCCGGGGTCCCCAGGAAAGCCTAAAACTTCGACCAATTCGCCTTCCATCGGCCCATTGCCGGGCCACTGGGTGATCTTGACCACCGCTTTTTGACCCTCCCGGCCCTTTTGAAATCCGCGTTTGAGGAAGACCGGCTGGGTCACCCGGAAGTCATCGGGTTTCAAGAGCTCCCGGCCGCCATTTTTGAGGAGCAGGCCCACCATGATGGAATGCGCGCGTTTGACCATGGAAAGGAACTCGGCTGCGAACTTGTCACCCTTCCGGGGGTCTTTTGAAACACGGGCCCGGATGACGTCGCCGTTCAGGATTCCCCGCATTTCCCGAGGCGGTAGGAAGGCGTCGGGCGAGCCGTCCTCCGGGATGAAAAAACCAAATCCTTTTTCATTGGCCTGGACTGTTCCAATCAAATCCTTCGACGCGGCAGCGAAAGACGGGTGCGGTTTATTGGAGAATCGGCCTTTTTTACCTTGGTGGGGAGGATGGCCGCCGTGATGTTTTGATTTTTTCTGCTGGGAATGCGGCTGATGCTTTCTCTTCTTTGACAATTTATTTCCTTGCTTTAGATTTTAAAAGTTAAATGGGTTGAAATGCCGGAAAACCTGGAACCACGGAAGGTGGGAAGGACTGGCCGGAAGAATCAAAGGCCCATAACGATTGTTCAAAAGCCCCTTGCTTGACGGGGTTTAGGCCCTACTTTATACTACGCCACTCTCTGAAACAAGCCCTTTGGAGACCGCGCGGAAGTGGCGAAATTGGCAGACGCACTAGATTCAGGTTCTAGCGGGGGCAACCTCATGGGGGTTCGACTCCCCCCTTCCGCACCAAAACTTTAGAGCCATCGAACAATGGGAAATTAGGAAGATCGCGGTTAGTTGTCCATCCCCAATCTTCGACTGTTTTTGGCTCGCTTTTTTGATCCGACCTAATCCCAAGGAAATCCCATTGACCAACGAAAGACTCTCACCGTTCTCCAACGGCGTTTTCCGGCAACGACTTCACAACGGTGCGGTCCTCCTGGTCAAGGAAGACCCCTCGACTCCGGTGGTGTCACTCAACCTCTGGATCGAGGCCGGATCCATCGATGAGCAGCCCGACGAACGGGGAATGGCCCATTTGATTGAGCACATGATTTTCAAGGGCACCTCGAAACGGGGCGTTGGCGAAATTTCCCGCCAGGTCGAGGCGGCCGGGGGCTACCTTAATGCCTTCACCAGCTATGAACACACCTGTTTTTACGTGGTACTACCCAGTTCTCAAATCCAAAAGGCCCTGGAAATCGAGTTCGACGCCTACCTGAATTCCACCTTTGACGCCGGAGAGCTGGCCAAGGAAAAAGAGGTGGTTTTCGAGGAAATGCGCATGCGCCGGGACGATCCCTGGAGCTGGTCCTGGGAACTTCTCTTCAAGCTTCTCTTTAAACGCAACCCCTACCACTGGCCGGTGATCGGTGATATGGAGATCCTCCGGAAGGTTCCCCGCGAGAAGTTGATGGCCTATTACCAAGCCCACTATGTACCCTCGAACACGGTGGTTTCGGTCGTCGGAAACGTATCGGCCCCGCGGATCCTCCACTGGGCCGAAAAACATTTTGAATCCATCCGGCGGCCCCAACCACCCCAACGTCGGCTCCAGGAGGACGCAGAACCCCAAAGGCTGCAGGTCCATACCGAGGCGGGCGATGTGCAGCAAATTTATCTTTCTCTGGGTTTTCCCACGGTACCGCTCCACCATCCCGATTCCGCAGCCCTGGAGGTTTTGGCCGCCGTCCTGGGCGATGGGGCGGCAAGCCGGTTCAACCTGTCACTGCGGGAGAAGACCCAATCTGTGGATGAATCCGCTTCCGAGTATTTTTCGGGCCGGTACGGGGGCACGGTGGTTTTCCAGGGCTTGACCGACGCCAAGAGGCTTGAAAAATGCCTCCAGGAAATGATGGCCGAGGTTGAGAAAATATCGGCCTCGGGGGTTCCCGAAGCGGAACTGGCGAAAGTCAAAAACAAGGTTAAGGCCTCGAAGGTTTTTGAAAAGCAAAGCATGGATGGACAGGCGAAGACCCTTGGTTTTTGGGAGCTTCAAGGCGGGTATGAAATGGAGGAGGCTTTCCTTAAAAGCCTGGAGGCCATTGGCTCAGCGGACCTGCGCAATGCCTGCGACAAGTATCTTTTGCCCAACCGCGCCTCCCTATTGATCTACCATCCAAGAGCCCAAGCGTTTCCCAAAAATCCGGCCTATTGGGAAAGGCTGTTGCGGCGGGAAAAAGCCTCCAAAGCCGCCGGATACCCCACCCGACCCGCCTCGGGAAAAATCCGCAAGTTGATACTCAAAAATGGCTCCACCCTCTGGGCTAAAGAACGCAAAAGTCAGCCTCTGATTTCCCTCGGATCCTTTGTGCCGGGAGGATTTTGGAAGGAAACCAAGGGAAACTATGGTATTACCACGCTTTTAACCAAATGCCTCCAAAAGGGGACGCTGAAAAAAGACCACGCCCAGTTTTCCCACGAGATTGAAAGCTATGCTGCCCATTTGGATACGGCCCTGGAAAAGGATTATTGGGGCTTGCAATTGGACGCGCTCAAGCCCAATTTCGAGAAGTCCTTGGATTTGATGCTGGAAGCCCTCTATGAGCCTGCTTTTGACGGTAGGGAAGTCGAAAAGGAAAAGAAACTCCAGATAGCCGCCATCGAGCGCTTGAAAGACGACCCGGCGGAGTACGCCTTGCTCCAATCCGACCTTGTTTCGTTTGAATCCACCCCCTACGGCCACATGCCCATGGGAACGGTGGCTACGATTTCCCGCCTTTCGGCCTTAGACGTCTGGAAGTGGCACCGGCTCCATGTTTCCGGCGTCCCGCTGACTTGGGTCGCGGTGGGAGATTTCGATACGGCGGAACTAAAGAGAATTCTTGACGCAAAACTTCCCACACTCCATACCCAAAAGAAGGGGACATTTCCATTTCCCATAAGGCATGTCCTTAAACCCCGCTCGGTGACCCTCGAGAGTGATAGCCAACAGGCCAATCTCGTCGTGGGGTTTAAGGCGCCTTCCTTCCATTCCAATGGCTATTTTTCCTTCCGCGTCCTGAACACTCTCCTGAACGGCATGGGGGGAAAGCTTTTCATCGAGTTACGGGAGAAAAAAAGCCTGGCTTACAGCGTTTTCGCCGCCCACGATGCCGGGGCCTTGGCCGGCATTTACCAGGTTTACCTGGGATGTGCGCCTTCCAAGGCCCCGGAAGCCAGGAGGGGACTGTTGAAAGTCCTGGATTCCTTCGCCCAAGGAAAAATCACGGAACAGGAATTGGAGCGGGCCAAGACCTACATGATCGGCTTGTACCAAGTGGGGTTCCAGTCCAACCGCTCCCAAGCCAGTTCCTACGCGCGATATGAACTTTCCGGATGGGGAGCGCCCTGGGTGGAGAAATTCCCTGAACTTATCCGAAAGGTGACCTTGAAGGACGTCCGTAAGGCCGCAAAGACTTATTTGGGAGTTCCCCAAAAGACATGGGTGGTTCTAACGCCGGGAAAAAAGTTGTGAGTTCTGAGGGTTGAGTTAAGGTAGTTTTTTTGGACCCTTGCCCCAAAAATCCATAATTTATATAAATTTCACAATTCAAAATTACTTTTTTAGGGGGTAGAAATGTTCATCTTGGCCAATTTTTTAAGCGCCGTGACCTATGTCCTAGATTGGCTCTTGGGTGCTTTGGTGATCGTGATCGCGGTACGGGCCGTCTTGTCCTGGGTGAACGCTGATCCTTATAACGGCCTGGTCAGGGCTATCCAAGCCATTTCCGAACCTTTTTTGAGACCCTTCCGCAGCCTGTTGCCCCCATGGAGGCTTGGTGGCATTGATTTATCCCCGATTTTTGCCATTCTTGCCATTGAATTCGTAAGACGGTTCCTGATCGCCTCCCTTTGGGATATTGTTGCCAGGCTTCATTAACCTCCCCATCCTTCGGTTTTTAACGCCTTAAGTTCGATTTATAGTAAAATCAAAATGCAGAAGGTCGATTCTGAAGCCTTTCATCAGTGGGAGTTAGACGTTGTCTTTTCCATTATTTCGCCCCCTACAACGTTTTGGGCCTGTTTTCCTGGCTTTTTTTCTTCTTCCGGCATGGACAAGGGCCCAAGGTCCGGAACAAGATGCCTGGGGAGTCGGCATGGGGGACGCGGTAGCCGCCATTGCGGGCGGGACCCACGCCATCGAATTGAACCCGGCCGGTGTGGCCCGGGCCGTGCTTCCCATGATCCAGACGGGTTTGGGGTTGAATCCTTCCACGCTGGAATTCCAGTTTAATACCAGTATTTTGTACCCATTCCAAGACGGCACGGTTTTCGCCCTTTCCCAATTTTCCGACTTTCCCAAATCGCCCACTTCCAGCACGACCTATATCGGAACCGTGGCCCTTCCGCTGAATTCCGAACGGGACTTTTTCCTAGGGGTCAACCTCAAATACCTGGCTTTGTCCGAGATCGACAACGGCATTTTGGAGGGAGGACAGGGACTAGGACTGGATTTTGGATTGGCCTATGACTTGCGGGGTCCCCAGGGAACTATCGCCTCTTTTGGCCTTGCCGCCAGGGATGTAAACACCGAAGTCCGCTTCAACAATACCATTGAGCAGCCCGTCACCCGCACTTTCGTGCTGGGCGCCGCCTACCAAGGCATCCCTGACACTCGGGTTGAAATGGATTACGACATCGTGGACCAAACTTTACAATATACGGGCATGCAAAATCAGTTCCGCCTGGGGGCCGAACGGTTTTTCGCAGACCGTTTTTATTCCCTGCGCGTGGGTTATGACGCCCTTTTCAGCAACAACGGTAACTTCTCCATCGGAGCCGGGTTTCACCCCAACCAACCCTACGAGATCTGCTATGCGCTTCAGTTGCCGGCTGACGGCGGCGGGAGCACCCATTTCCTGTCGTTCGTTTGGCGGTTTGAGGAAACGGGCCCCAAGGCAAATCAGGCCATTACCCAAATCGCTACTTCCTCCGAAATCAACATCGGGAACCTCAACCGGTTGATAGAACAGCCCACCAACGCGGGCAACCCCGTGTCCGGCGTTCCCTTGAGAAAAATGACGATCCAGACGGATCCCGAGGTTTTCTCACCCTTGGGCAGGCAAAAGACCACTGCCATTTCCTTCCCCGGCGACGAAGCTCCTGATATTGCACGCTGGCTGGTGACCATCGAATCCCCCGACAAAACCCCCGTCCGCCAGTTCGCGGGAACGGGCCCACTGGTATCCTTTGTCTGGGACGGGCTCAGGAGTGATGGAAAACCGGTGCGGGAGGGGAAGTACCAGGTCGCATTAAAGACCTTCAACGACAAGGACCAACTAATATCCGACGACGCCTCGTCCGTCGATATCCTTGCCCCCAGGGCCCATTTTGAGATCCAAACCGCTAATATTTATTTCTCAACACGCGCCCCGAAAAACGGCAAGGGCGGCCTGGCCTTTACCGTCAATCCGGGCGGCCCACCTGATGTTCAAACCTGGGACTTTGAGATCAGCGCGGTTTCCACTAACAAAGTGGTTTTTGAAAAGCAAGGCAAGGCCCGGCTGCCCAAAACCCTCCGGTGGGACGGAACCGATTTAGACGGTGACGTGGCCCCGAATGGAGCCTACTTGTGCCTTTTGGTCGCCCAGGACCAAGCGGGGAACCCCATTAAAACGGACGCATTACAGGTTTTCCTGGAAAATAACCCTCCCGACCTGGCGCTGGAGGGCCAGAGTCCATGGGCTGATTTCAGATCTGGAACAACCTTCTCCTTCAATCTCAACGCGGCCGACGAGGTGGGTATTGCCGAATGGAAGATGACCCTGCGATCGGAAAAAGGCGAAGTCCTCAAAAGCTTCGCGGCGGCAGGGCAACCACCAGCGAAGGTTGCCTGGGATGGGACCACGAACCAGGGCAAGGCGCTGGGGCCGGGAAGCTTTATGACCGCTGTTTTTTCAGCCACGGATAAGGCGGGAAACACCGCAGACGCCGACCCAGTTCACGTGCAGGTGGATTACCACCCCCCCTCGGGCCAGGAACAAATGACCTTGGATTTAGCAACGGTTTATTTCAACGCCATGAGCTCCGATTTAACGGATTCGGCGAAGAAGGAGATCGACCAAGCCGCCGCGTCCATCAAGCCTTATGTGAATAAGAGCGTGCTGGTGGTCAAAGGCTACACCTCCTCCACGGAGACTGGGGACACCCTTGCCTTGTCCCACGCCCGTGCGTTGGAAGTTAAAAATTACCTCATGAAATCCTTGGGACTTCCCGATGACTCCATTTACGCGCTGGGTTACGCCGACCGAGAGCCCCTCCAAACTTCGCCCAAGGCCGTCACCGAGGATCCCCAACGCCGCGCGGTGATTACGTTGACCACGCTGCAATAATTTAGTCCCTTCATGTTCCGCTAGGTCGCGTCTCGTGGTACCAAGGGGAGACGGACCTATTCCTTTTTCCAAAGACCCTTCGGATTTGTTAAGATAACCGAAAAGAAATCCTGACGGGGTCCCACGCATGAAAAACCTTTTGCTTCTTTTCCTCCTAGCCGGTTTAGTATTCGGTTTAAGCCAGTTTTTGATGGAAAAGAACCAAAAGGACCTCGAGGATAAGACCATCACCCGCCTGACCCTTTGGGACCTCCCACCCAAATCCCTCCCCTTGGACCGGCAGGTTTGGGAAGAAACCGTGCAACGGTTTGAAAGTGCCAACCCTGACATCAAAGTCGAAGGGGTGGAGCGGCAGTACCAGCCGGAGGAATTCGTCACGGTCATGGCCGGCGGCAAGGGGCCGGACGTGGTCAAGGTTTGGGTGGGTGCCATCCAAACCTTGGCGAACCTTGGTTTCTTGGAACCGGTGGACGGTTATTTGAAGGATTGGAGCCAGACGGCCTTCCTCAAGCCCGTCTTGATGGACAGCACCAAGGTTGGGGATTCCCATTACGGGGTCCCCGCCGACAGTTATTTCCTCTTCCTGCTTTATCGGAAGGACCTGTTCACCAAGGCGGGACTGAACCCGGACAATCCACCCGCCAAGTGGGATGACTTGGTGGCGGATGCCCGGGCCCTGACCCACCGCGACCAAGGCCAGTATGGGTTGGGGTTGGTGCCCAAGACATGGTATTTCCAGGATTTCGTGTGGCAGGCGGGTGGGGATATGATCAAGACCACTCCCACCGGGCAGACTGAAGCGGCCTTTAGCGAACAGCCCGCCGTGACCGCCTTGGATTTTTGGAAATCATTGCGCTGGAAATACAACGTCCTCCAACCCGACCTTTTAATGCCCGAAAGCGAGCTCCTCCATTTGTTCGCCCTTGGCAAGGTAGCAATGATTTTAGGAACCGAAAAGGAACTGCCCGCCCTTATTTCCCGCTACAAAATCGACCCCCAAGCCTTCGGCATCGCCCCCTTGCCGGCGGGTCCGGCGGGCCCGGCCGCCCACCTGAGCGGGGACATCTACATCATCAACGCCAATACCACGCCCGAAAAGAAGGCCGCCGCTTGGAAATGGATTGCTTTTGAGCTGGACCCCGCGAACCAAGTCTGGAAGTTTTTCAAGATGCGCGAATTGAACATGCCCGTTTATCCTGGTGCCTTCAGCTCCGCCGTCACCCTGACCAACGTCCCGGGATACCAGAGGGTCCAGGACGCCATCACCACGGCACGGGTCGAGCCTCACGTCAACGGCTGGCCCCAAACGAGGGATCTTTTGGATCAGGACCCCCTGGAAGAAGTGTTTTTAGATCCGGATTCGGACCCCCAACGGCTTCTCTTGGCCAACGCCAAGGAAGCGGACGCGGACATCTTTACTAAAAAGTAGCCTTCCAAACCTTTTGAGGAGCCGATGAGTGGCGGATTACAAACCTTTCTCCATTTATGACGACGATGATGAAAAGAAAAAATCAATCCAGATTCCGGAGGAAATGAAGACCCGTTCCGGCGACCTGGATCTGGAGATCGAGGATTCCCCTTCCCGCGACGACGAGAAGACCCGCAGGGAATTGATGAATCAATTAGGCGGACAGGCTTCCCACCCTTTGGAAGCTGCGGCGGAACATAAACCGTCCGAATCCCTCGAAAAAACCCCCTTCCTTCAGGGACAATCCACTGAAACCGTGGAAGAGAGGGTCAAGGAGATCGTTCGGCGTCGAAAGGAAACCGGAAAGGTCCGAGACCGCCGCAAAGTGGCTTCCATCTTCGACAAGCCGATCGAGCCGGACAAGCCCATCCGGCCGGGCAAGGCGGGATGGCACCCCTTGAGCTACCGGGCACAGGCCTTTTGGTTCCTCTTTCCGGCCTTGGCGTTTTTCCTCCTCTTTTACCTTTATCCCATGGTCCAGGGTTTCGATATCAGCCTGACGCACTACAGCCCCTTGGGGAAAAGCGTCTCCGTGGGGTGGGACAATTACAACCGAGCTATTTCGGATTCGCTTTTTTGGCAGACGGTCGTCAACGCCGCGGCCTTCACCCTCATTTCCCTGGCGATCGGGTTTTGGCCGCCCATCGTGCTGGCCATCTTCCTGAATGAAATAACGAATGGAAAGGGTTTTTTGAAGGTTCTTTACCTGCTGCCATTCGTGATTCCGGCCATTCCAGCGGCCAACCTTTGGAAATGGATGTTCGACGAAGGGTTCGGCGTGTTGAATTCCATCCTGCAGGCCCTGTCCTTGTCGCCGGTAGGCTGGCTTACCGACCCCCGCTGGGCCCTGATTTCCATCGTATTAATGTTCGTATGGAAAAACACCGGCTGGTTCATGCTGATTTACTATGCCTCCCTTCAAAACTTGCCGGAGGAACTTTACGAGGCCGCCGAATTGGACGGCGCGGGCCTCTGGAAGAAGGTTTTCAACATTACCGTGCCCTATCTGGTGCCGGTCATGTGGATTCTTTCGATCATCCAGGTGTTGATCACCTTCCAAATCTTCACCGAAGTCTACGTCATGACCAACGGCGGGCCCATGCACGCCACGGAAGTCATCGGTACGTATATTTATAAAACGGCTTTCGGGTCTATGGACTTGGGTTACGCCTCGGCCATGGCCATGCTGATGTTCGCGGCCCTTTTCCTTTTCACCATGGTGCGGTTTTTCCAAATTCGCCAGGTTTCGAGGTGAATATGGGCAAAGCGGTTAAAGAAAGACTTTGGAATAGCTTTTCGGAAAGGAACCCATGGAAAACTTGACCCCTGCCCCCAACGCCGGCGCCAAACCCACGGCCCGTGGGGTTTTTTCGCACCAGGACCGTAAAAAGGCCTCCACCCGGCTTTTCCTGCTGGGCGCCACCCTGGTGCTGATCCTGGGCGCCTTGGTTACGCTGGCGCCCATTGTCTGGATGGTTTTGGGGTCCTTCAAAACCCCGGCTGAGATTTATTCCGTCCCCCAAACCTACATCCCGGCCGATTTCAATACCGACAATTACGAGGAAGCTTTACGTCTTGTTGAATTCGGCCGCTATTTCCTCAACAGCCTTTTCATTTGTGCCTGCGTGGTGGCGGGGCAGCTTTTGATCAGCTCCATGGCGGCCTACTCCCTGACCAAACTGCGCGTGCGTTTCGCGGGCGGCATTTTGTTGATGTTTATGACCACCCTCATGGTACCCTTCGAAGTGCTCATCATCCCACTCTACTTGATCATGAAGTTCTTTCCCTTTGGGCCAGACCTCAACAACGTCAACCTCATCAACACCTATTGGGCCGTCATCCTGCCGGGCGTTTTCAGTGCCTTCAGCATCATCGTCCTGAAGGATTTTTACGATTCCATCCCCAACGAAATCCTTTATGCGGCCCGCATCGACGGCTGCAACGAAACCCGTGTCTTCTTCAGATTCATCTTGCCCATGACCAAACCCATCATGTCCATCCTGGCGGTTTTTTCATTTGTCACTACCTGGAACAGCTTTTTCTGGCCCCTCATTGTCCTCAACAACCCCGATTATTATCCACTTGTACTGGGTGTACAAAAATTAATTGATACAGGGGAACCCTGGAACGTAGTGATGGCGGCACTGGTCCTGAGCACGATCCCTTCCGTGCTTCTCCTCCTTTTCTTCCAAAAGACCATCATACGGGGAATCGCCTATACGGGAATTTACGGCTGATGGTCCCGCAGAAATTTTTAGAAATTCAAAGATGGGTTGCTGGCCAAGTCAGCCCTTACCGATTGAAACATATTCAAGGTGTCGCCCAAACCGCTGTCCGGTTGGCGAAACGCTACGGCCTTCCGGAAGAAAAGGCCCGTTTGGCTGGTTGGCTACACGATTGCGCCAAAGAAAGGACCAGGGCGGAAATGGAGCGGTGGATCCGAAAAGCCGGTTTTCGCATGGATCCTGTGGAAGAAAAAATGCCGGCCCTCTGGCATCCCCATGCCGGGGCCGCAATGGCTCTCTTAAAGTGGAGAATCAAGGACAAAAGCATTTTGGAGGCCATCCGATGCCACACCTTGGGAAGCCCGAAAATGGACCCCTTGGCGCAAGTGGTCTTTGTGGCGGACTTTATAGAACCCTCGAGGCATTTTAATGGGGTGAACCAGGTCCGTGCCACGGCCCGCCAAAGCTTGAAAAAGGGTGTTTTGGCGAAGGCTTCCATTACGATTCGGTTCTTGTTTGAAAAAAGGATGAAAATCCATCCGCGACTCTTAGAAACTTGGAATCAATTCTTACTTGAACATTGAATTTGGCTTGTTCACGATGGGGTGCCATGAGCGCAAGTAAAGCCCTGATTTTTTTCTTGATCGTCATTATCGGCTTGGCGGCTCTTTATCCCGCTTTGAGCCGACATCCGGTTACCCTGTTCGTCCTGAAAGGGGAGGACGAGGTGGTAGAAGCTTTTAGGGTTTCAGCTCCCTTGAATGGCAGGGATGTGTCGGTGGAGACCGTTCCCTTAAACCCGGCTCAAAAAAAAGAAGGGGGAGAAATCCTAGGCCAAAAGGACCTGCCTCATCTGGAGTCCTTTTCCAGAAACTTCGGAGTTTTCCCAGCCGTGATCGGAATCCCGGTCACCCAGGAAGGTTGGCCTGGATTTCTGGGTGGAGGAATTAAGGGCTTTTTCATCGACCCCATGCCGGATGCTTTCAACAACCTTCAATGGACTGACCGTTTTTACATGGCTGTTAACCTGAGGGCGTTTCCCCCGGAACCTTTCACGGCTATCGGGCAGGAAACCGCCGCGCCCGACAACACCACCGCCGGAATTCCAACCCCCGGCTTGTCTCCAGTTCCCAATCCGGCGCCGACGCCGGGAGTACTTCGAGTGGAAATCCTCAATGGTTGTGGTATAACCAATGCCGCCGATTGGGTCGCCCGGAGGGTGAAGGGCCCTGGGATCGTCATCACCGACACGGGCAACGCCGATAATTTCCACTATCCCCAGACCATCATCCGGACCTGCGCGGGGAAGCCCGTCGCCCTTCAGGAAGCCGTGGAGCGCTTGGGACTTTCGGTGGACGCTGTCCAAGAGATTCCAAGCCTGAACTCTCCCGTGGACGCCGTGGTGATCGTGGGGAAGGACTTTATAAAGTTACGGAGGAAATTCCGTGAGCGAAATCGTCACTGAACGAAACAAGTTCAACAAGCTTTTTGCCAACACCACCTCCCGCATGCTGCTGGGGGTGTGGCTGATCGCGAAGGGCTCCCGGTTCCCTATGAAGACCATCGGGGATCTGGTTTCCTATCCGGAAGACGCGCTAGAAGCGAAGCTACAGACCTTCGCGGGAATGGGCTTGGTGCATGTGATCACCGATACCCAGGGAGATCGCCAAGTGGAGTTCCTGACTCTTCCCACACCGGAAATCGAAAGTATACTTGTGGAACTTTTTAACGGCCGAAAGCACGATTTCGAATCCATTGAGTTGAAGATGAGGTCCCTCATCTATAAATCCCTGCTGACGACGCCCCTTTGAAAATCCTTGAAACACTTTGAAAGATCCTTGTACACCCCTCAAATACTGAAATCCTATGGATTCGTTTTCATCTTCAGGCACAGGACGGTCTCCTCTTTTCTATTACCCCCTTTAGGTTTGAAACCATGAACCTCGATATTTTTTCCATTCAAAAGGCTTTGTTGATCGCTTTGCGGTCGGCGATCTCGTCCTATGGCGATCCGGATATTTCGGTAACCTTGGAGAGTCCTAAGGACCCGGCGCACGGGGATTACGCCACGCCCGTGGCCATGGCGCTGGCCAAGAAGCTGAAAAAACCGCCGCTCCCCATTGCCCAGGAAATCATTGGAAAATTGGATTTGGATCCCGCCCTGGTGGGCAAAGCCGAGGCCGCCGCGCCCGGGTTCATCAATTTGAGGCTTACCCCCGCCGCCTTTTTTAGCGTTTTGGAGGGAGCCTTGGCCCAAGGACCTCGCTACGGTGAAAACTTCCAGTTGAAAGAAACACGGCTTCTCCTGGAGTTCGTCAGCGCCAATCCCACCGGGCCCTTGAACGTCGTCAATGCCCGGGCCGCGGTCCTGGGTGACGCCATTGCTGGCCTGATCCGAGTTTCCGGTGGCGGGGTGGAAACCGAATACTATATCAACGACGCGGGCAACCAGGCCCGGCTTTTCGGGGAATCCCTCGAAGCGGCCATTAGTCGGGTGCGGGGCGTCCCCCGAGACGCGCCCGAGGGCGGCTATCAGGGGGCCTACATGGAGAATTTGGCCCGCGAATTCATGACCGAAACCGAGGGGGACCCGAAGGACTACAACCTTTCCACTGCCAAACTGGGCGAGTGGGGCATGAACCGGGTGGTGCAATGGCACAAGAGGTCCCTGGAAACCTACGGCGTGCGTTTTGACCGCTGGTTCTCGGAGCGGCGTGAATTGCACGATTCCGGCCTGGTGGCCCAAACCCTCCAAAAACTCAAGGAACGAGGACTCACCTACGAGAAGGATGGGGCAACCTGGATCAAGACCTCCGAATACGGCGCTAACAAGGACGAAGTGCTGATGAAAAGCAACGGACTTCCGGCATATATCGTGGCCGACATCGCTTATCACCTGCACAAACTCGGGCGCGGCTACACAAAAGTCGTCAACATAATGGGTCCCGACCACCATGGCCACATCCTCAGCATGAAGGCGGCGCACAAGGCGCTGGGCTTTGGGGAACCGCTTTTCGAGGTGCTCATCGCCCAGCATGTCAGCCTGCTCTCGGGGGGCCAGAAAGTGAAGATGTCCAAGCGAGAAGGCAAGTTCGTGACCATGGAGGAACTCTTGAGCCAAGTGGGGAAAGACGCGGCCAGGTATTTCTTCGTTATGCGAGGGGCCAACACGCACCTGGATTTCGATATTGAGGTGGCCCAGAAACAAACCGAGGAAAATCCAGTTTTTTATGTGCAGTACGCCCATGCCCGCATTTGCAGCCTGCTGAAGAAATGCGCCGAAAGGAGGTTGCATCCCGCGCGGATTTGCGGCGAATTCGCGCCGTTGACGGAACCCGAAAGTTTTTTACTCTTGAAAGAAATTATGGAATACCCACAATGGGTGGTCGAGAGCGCCAAATCCTACGAGCCCCACCGAATGGTGGTGTACCTTCACAATTTGGCTGCAGATTTTCACCTTTTTTACACCAAACATCGGATTTTGGACGCACCCGTGGAAACAGCCCGGGCCCGGCTGGGGCTGGCCTTGGCCGTGCAAACCGTGCTTCAAAACGCCCTTGGGCTGTTGGGCGTCACGGCGCCCGAACAAATGTAAACGGCAGTCGTCAGTCCTCGGCATTCAGCAAGGGCTAAAAAAACGGCTCCATGACAAAAAAGGGTAGTGTCTCAGTTTGGTTTTTCAGCAACGCCAACGGCACCCTCACCCTACCCTCTCCCCCAAGGGGCGAGGGTTTTGGCGAGGTTCCCCCTCTCCCTCAAGGGGAGAGGGACGGGGTGAGGGTGGAAGAAGTTTTGGCATTTCAAACTGATACACCACCCAAAAAAGAGGTCGCTTGAAATTCAAAAAAAATAAAACCATCCTCTTGTTTTGCTTTTCGTTATCTCTATTGACCTGCTGGGTCGGATGGGGCTGCTCCAAATCCAAACCCACTTCGGCCAAAGTGGATGATTCCGCCATCCGAAAGGTCAGGATGGAATTATCCCAAGGAGATTATGAGTCCTGCGTCAAGGACTCCAAGGACCTTATCAATCAGGCTCCCTCCGGGCCTTTTATAGAAGAAGCCCTTTATCTCCATGCTTACGCACTGGCTTTTGGCCGATCGGACTTTCAATCCGCCAAGCCCTATTTGAAGCAGCTTTTGAGCCTCTATCCCTCCAGCCTTTTCGGTATGGACGCCCAAAAGCTCCTGGCCGACTGCCAGTATTGGTTGGGGCATTACCAGACCGCCATCAAGGAATATAAGACTCTGATGACGGTTTACACTGGTAAAGGGCTGGATAGCTACGCCCTTTTCCAAACGGGGAATTGTCTCCTCCTGGATGACAAGGTAGGCGACGCCTTGGCCGCCTACCGTGAGTTGACCGAAAAATACCCCACCGACCCCCTATCCGATTCGGCCCAGCTCTTGATCGCCAATTCCTATATCAAGCTCCAAAATTACAAGCAGGCCAAGGTGGAACTCCAAAAACTGATGTCCTTCACCCGCGACAAGGACGTTCAGGATTCGGCGCAAAAGGCCCTACGCCAAATCGAGGAAGAGGAGTCCCTCAACAAAGGCGCAACGGTACCGGAATGAATCCTGAGGCATTGAATCTTTTAGGGGGATTGGGCGCTGGCGTTCTGTCCGCTGGCCTTTTGGCCGGCCTTGCGGCTCACTGGCTGCTCGACCGACTGCCCCAGGTTTCCGTTCCTGCTTTGCCGGCCCTGAAACCGGGAACAAAGCCGCGGCCGGACCTTATCGTCTTAGCGGGCGGGCTTGGGATTGCCCTGGGTGTCATAGCCTTCGGCGACTTGTCGACAGGCCTCTTGCTGGCGGTTTTGGTGGTCTTTGGCTGGTACGGGGGTCAAAAAGGGCCGGGTTGGGTGAAAAGGAACGAGGTCCAAAAACGCGTGGAAAAAATGAATGAGGTTTTCCCCCAGGCGCTGGGTATGGCCGTGCAAGCCTTGAAAACCGGCCAAACCGTGCCGCAGGTCCTGGAATATCTTTCCCGCGAATCCCCGCCACCTCTTAAGGAAGAATGGGCCCAGGTCTGCGTCGAGATGGATTTGGGAAATTCTGCTGAAATGGCCCTATCCCGGATGGCGGATAAATTTCCTGAGTTTACGGCTTTCCGCCAATTCTTCGAGTCCTATAAGATTTCGCGCCAAACGGGGGCGCAGTTGACCCACTTGCTGGAAGTGACCCTGGAAGGTTTGGAGGAAAAAAATCGTCTCCTCCGGAAAAGGGAAGCCATGACCGCCCAGGCCCGGCTTTCGGGCATCCTGATGGGTTTGTTGCCGTTCTTTTTGGCCACAGTCTTCTTTTTAATGGACCCAGACCTGATGAAGCCGCTTTTCACGGAAAAAATCGGGTGGGCTATCCTTTTGATGGCCGTGATATTGGAAGGCATCGGTTTTATTTGGATACGCCAATTACTCCAATTGGAGTTCTGAAATGCCCTACGCGCTTCTGGTTGTTTCCTGCTCTTGCCTCGGTTGGTTTGTCCGGGACTGGACTTTATTCCTTTTGATCCGCCATGCCCGGCACCAGCAAGACGTAAAGTTGAAAAGCCTGATGACCCGCCAGCGAAAGCCTTTTCCTTTCCAGGGTTTGTTAACTTGGCTGGAGGAGGGCTTGGTACTTTTCCGTAAATCGAACCTGCTGGAAAAATATTTAATGTATCTTTCTCGCTTAATCCAACGAATGGGCCGCGAGGACTTAAGACCCGCCCAAATACTTGCGTATCAAATCCTGGCCGCTTTAGGAGGGACGATTATTTTCGGGCTCCTGGCTGGAAGCCCGTTCCTCGCGCTCCTGGCATTTTTATTGGGAGCCTCCTTTCCCCTCCTTTGGCTGCGGGACAAGGGATTGCGCCGCGAAAAAAGCATACTCCGGGATCTCCCCAATGCCCTCGAGGTTCTTTCCCTCTGCTCGGAGGCGGGTCTTTCACTGGAGCAGGCACTGGATCAGCTCCTGAAAAACGCCAAGACGGGCCCCTTGCATGACGAACTGAGAGGCATCCTGGAACAAACCCAAACCGGCGCCAGCCGGAAAAGCGCACTGGAGGCCGTCAGCGCACGGCTTAACTTGACCGATTTTTCCATTTTCGCCATCAGCGTTATCCAAGCCGAAAAATTCGGCACGGGAATCGCCAAGACCCTGCGCCAATTGTCCCTGACCTTGCGTGACAAACAAACGCAGAGGGCCGAAAAGGCCGTCCAGGAGATGCCGGTGAAGATGCTGCTCCCATTGCTGCTCTTCATTATGCCGGTAACTTTTCTGGTTATCTTCGGTCCTCTCGTTCTGCAGTTCCTTCAGCCTTGAGCCTCCGAAAGCTCGACCGAATCCGTGTGGCGGATCATTTTTTCAGCCGCCTCACCGGCCTCATGGGCCGAATTGGGTGGCCGTCCGCCTACATGGGGATTTATTTCCCCAACTGTGTTTCGGTGCATACCCTTTTTACGACTCTCAAACCCGATATTCTTTTCCTGGACAAGAAGCATAAAATACTGAAAATCTTCCCATCAGCCGAACCTTGGAGGCTTTTCCTGGGCCCTCCGGGGACCCGGCATTGTTTGGAATTGCCCGGGGAGGATGCCGGACGTTTTGGGTTGAGCATAGGCGACCGAATCGGATTTTAAAGTGAAGGAGTAATCACCATGATGGATTTCCTGAAACAAGCCGATCCCCAAGTGTGGGAAGCGAATAAAAACGAACTCAACCGCCAAAATGAGAAACTGGAACTAATCGCCTCGGAGAATTTCACCAGCCTGGCCGTGATGCAGGCCCAGGGCGGGGTTATGACCAATAAATACGCGGAGGGATATCCCGGAAACCGTTATTACGGCGGCTGTGAATACGTGGACATGGTGGAAAACCTAGCCCGGGAGAGGGCCAGCCAACTTTTCTCCAAAGCCGAATACGTGAACGTACAGCCCCATTCGGGTAGCCAGGCCAACATGGCGGTTTATTTCACCTTCGTGAAGCCAGGCGACACCATTCTGGGCTTGGATCTCTCCCATGGCGGGCATTTGACCCACGGAGCCAAAGTCAATTTTTCAGGACAGATGTACAATTTTTTCGCCTACCAAACCCGTAAGGAGGACGGCCAAGTGAACCTGGACCAGGCCCGGGACTTGGCCCGGAAACATCGCCCAAAGATGATCAGTATTGGGGCCTCGGCGTATTCCAGGGACTGGGATTACGCCGCTTTCCGCAAAATCGCCGATGAAGTGGGGGCTTTCCTTTGGGCGGACATCGCCCACACGGCCGGCTTGATCGCTGCGGGGGAATTGAACAACCCTATGGGCTATTGCCACGTGGTGACCACCACTACCCATAAGACGTTGCGCGGGCCCCGGGGCGGCATGATCCTTATGGGAAAGGATTTTGACAATCCTTTTGGCCTGACTGCTCCCAAGAGCGGCCGTACAAAAAAAATGGGAGAGCTTCTGGACAGCCAGATCATTCCCGGAATCCAAGGTGGTCCTTTGATGCACGTGGTGGGAGCCAAGGCCGTGGCCTTCGGGGAAGCCTTGCAGCCATCTTTTAAGGCCTACGCCAAACAAGTGCGGGCCAATGCCAAAGCCCTTTGCGAGGCCCTGGTAGGTTTAGGTTTACAAGTGATATCGGGAGGGACGGACAATCACTTGATGTTGATTGATCTTCGGAACAAGAAAATCAACGGCAAACAGGCCCAAATGGCCCTGGATGAAGCCCACATCACCACCAATAAAAACCCCGTACCGTGGGATACGGAATCGCCCTTGTTGACCAGCGGGTTAAGGCTGGGTTCGCCCGCCCTAACCACCCGAGGTTTCAAGGAGCCCGAATTCAAGCAGGTCGCCCAATGGATCAACGATGTTATCTCGGCGCCGGAGGACGAGGGTGTCCGGAAAAAAGTGAAGGGCGAGATCGCGGAATTAACGAAGAAATTCCCGCTTTATCCGGAACTTCTCAAGGGAATTTAAGGACGCCATATTGAAATCCCCGGGTTTATTCGTTGGGCTCCACCAGCCGGAGGTCGGAAAGAAAGAGGTGCGACCCGCGATGGTTTTAGGATCTATTTTCCGACGGGTGTAGGGAAGGCCATGGGTGTGGACGCACCCATGGCGGAAGGAGAAGGGGAGGGAGCGGCTGTTAGCGCGGCCGGGGCCCAGGAAGGGGATGAGGCATTTTCGGGAGCCAAGGCTTTGGCGTCCGTGCCGTTGGCATTGGCCATGTAAATGGCCAAGCTGATGTCCTCGCCCGTGCCCGAGGAACAGTACAGGAGCTTGTGGTCGCCTTGGGCGAAACGCGGGCAAAGGCTGCGGTTGTTGTTCGTGAGGTTCA
>JASHQZ010000083.1 GCA_030038835.1 candidate division FCPU426 bacterium | reverse complement strand
AGGCCTCAACCGCCGTTGTTGGTGAATAAAGGGTTTTGGGCCTATGGCCCTGTTCTCGACTTGATTCAACGGTAGACCTTTGATGGATCATTGTCAAGTTGGTTGGAGGGGCTTTAACCGGGGAACAGGTTAAAGGTCTCGCCTTTAACCGCTGTGTTATGTTGGAGGCGGTTTCGTTTATTTGGGAGGTGCGGGATGAAAGTCATCGCCGATCTTTGTGTGACCCCCTTGGGCGTCGGAGTTTCCGTATCCGAGTACGTGGCGGCTTGTGAAAAGGTATTGAAGGAAGCCGGGCTGCGGATCCAGCTTCACGCTTACGGCACCAACATCGAAGGGGAATGGGACCAGGTCTTTACGGCCATTAAACGCTGCCATGAGGTGGTCCACCGGATGGGGGCGCCCCGCATTTCCACCACCCTCAAATTCGGCACGCGGACCGACCGGCATCAAACCATGGATGAAAAGGTCGAAAGCGTTGAAAAACGATTGGAGAAATAGGTTTTTTCCTCCTGGCGGTGAATTAATCGTCTTTGTCTTGGAAATTAGTATAAAATCTTATCGGGTCGGCTTTCCTTGAGGGGAAGGCTTTATCAGTTGGCGGAGGTGGTTTTATGCGGAAAGTTTCCGTAAACCCGGCCGGATTTACGTTGATCGAACTCATGATCGTCGTCGCCATTATCGGCATTTTGGCGGCCATTGCCCTGCCCCGGCTAGGCCAGATGTTGGAGAAATCCCGGGAAGGCGACACCAAAGGCAATTTGAACAGCATCCATTCGGCGGCTTCCATTTACTATGGGGACCAGAGGGGGATTTGGCCCTCAACCTTGAGCACCCTCAACGCTTATTCCTTCAGCCAATACCTGGATGTGGTGGCTCCGGTGAAGGTCACGGGTTATTTCGTGGCCGGGGCCTTAAGCCCCGTGGGTTCGCTGGTGACCATGACGACCCAAGGCTCCGTGCCCACGGGCAGCGGAACCGGATGGCTTTACGACAGCAACGTCGGTGAAGTTTACGTGAATAGCACGGTGACGGATTCCAAAAGCCTTCCTTATTCGTTCTATGGATTCGAATAAAGCGCGCCTATTTTTGAAAAATTTAACCTCCGATTAAAGCCGTCCTCCACTCGCCTTCCTGTTTCCAATTCGTAAAATCAAAACCTCTTTTGGGAAACCCCAAGGTAAAGCTGTTACCCTGGAAAGCTCCTTTACGCTTGGGGGTGGCTTAGCGGCGGGGCCTATAATAAAAGCGAGGGTCAAGCTTCGTTTGAGGGGCGTTCTTTTTACCGGTGGTCCAAGGAGGCGCTTCATGACCGATCAAGCCGGCAGTGTGTCGCAGGTCGTCGTTTCCATCCTTTTCTTTCCCACATTCTTTGAAAACGCCATGATCGCTTTCACCTGGGGGGCGGGCGACCCCTTCTGGCTGATGGCCGCCAAGCGGGTATTCCTGCTTTTGCCCGTGGGCGCCGTTATCCTGAGCCTTTGGGCCAGCATCCTCTGCGTGCTTTCGGTGGTGGTACGGCAAAAGCGAACGGATTTTTTCAAGGCTTTCTTAGTCACCTGGTGGGATCTGGGCAAGGCCATTTTCGCATTTTGGGGCGGGTTCTTCCGCTTCCTCTTTGTGTTGGTGAATTCGCTTTTCGCCCTCATCCGTGTGCTGGTGGTGGGCGTCTGGCTTTTGATCCAAGACATCCTGCTGGTGCCCTTCCGCGTCATCAAGACCGTGGCCATGAACATCTCCTCGCCGGGCCTTCCCTGGATCGCGGTGACCCTGACGATGGTCTGGTGCCTGGTGGAGGCCGTCATCTTCACTTACGTGATGACGCCGCTCGTCATGGACACCCTGTCCAACCTGACCGGAGGGGAACTGACCGAACCCCTGATCCGCATTCCGCTTTTCCTTTTCCTGCTTTTCCTGGTCTTGGGCAGTTACGCGGTGCTTTCCAATTTCGTGGAGGCCGTTAAGACCCGGCAATGGGGCACCATCGTTAAGATCGCGGCCGTGGAGGCCGTGGCCATCCTGGTGGAAGTCATGTTCCTCTACCGTGAACTGGTGGACTCGCTCGTTCCCTGGTTCGCCCAGCACGCCTCGGCCAACTTCGACCTGGGGATCGTGGGGACCCTGGGCATCGCGCTTTTGGCCTGGCTGGGCGTGCGCGGCATGACCTGGTTCCTTTTCGCGGCGCACGGCGTGCCGGTCATCACCGCCATCATCCAGGGCAGGGGCTTGAAGCCCACCGAGGCCGGGGAAAGGGCCCAGATGAAGGACACCTTCGCCTATACCGTCGGCTTTTACTACCACATCAAGACGGACCTGAAGTTCCTCCAGGAAAAGGGGGATGACTTGTTAGGGGCCTTCATCCTGCCGCCCCTTCAGGTGGTGTCGGCGGCGATCAATTTCTTCACGCTCTTGGTGGCCGGGCACCACCTGTTCCTCATCCCCTTCAAGAGCATCCGCGACGTGATGCATTCCAAGGACATCCTGGCCGCCCCTAACGGTAAGAAGCCCAGAAAGGAAGGGAAAAAAGCCAAACCGGCCGCGGCCGCCGAGGAGGTGAGGCCATGAGAATCCCCGCAACG
>JASHQZ010000082.1 GCA_030038835.1 candidate division FCPU426 bacterium | reverse complement strand
ACCGTGGCCCAGTTGATCATCGGGGCCTTTGTGGGCCAGGCTTTTTTGGGCACAAGCGAAGGTTGGATCACCTTCCTGGCGGGGACAGGCTCCATCGTCCTGACCTTCCTGGCCGGGGCCGAACTGGACCCCGTTGTTTTCAAGGCCAAATGGAAACAAGCGACGCTCCTGGGCTTGGTCGGTTTTTTCGCTCCCTTTTTCGGCTGCGCGGCGGTGGCCTATTACCTCCTGCACTGGGCCGCGGCCCCCAGTTGGCTGGCGGGCGTGGCCCTTTCCACGACGTCGGTGGCGGTGGTTTACGCCGTCATGCTGGAACTGGGGCTGAACCAAACCGAATTCGGCAAGATCATCTTGGCGGGTTGCTTTGTCAATGATTTGGCGACCGTCATCGCCTTGGGTCTCATCTTTGCCCCCTTTACCCTCAAGACCCTGGCCTTTATCGGCGTCAGCGTTCCTATCTTTTTCATCCTCCCCTGGCTCACCCCAAGGTTTTTCAAGTGGTATGGCGGCCGTCCCTCCGAACTGGAGGCCAAGTATCTTTTGTTCCTCATGTTCGGGTTGGGGGCCTTGGCGGCCTGGGCCGATAGTGAGGCGGTCCTGCCCGCCTACATCATCGGCATGGTCTTGGCGGGAACCGTCGGCAAGGATCATGTGCTGGTCCGGCGCTTGAGGACGCTGACTTTCGGGTTGTTGACGCCCTTTTATTTCATCCGGGCGGGTTCCTTTGTTTCGGTCCCGGCCTTGGTTTCGACGCCGATGGTTTTTGTCGTTCTCTTATTGGCGAAGATGGCAACTAAATTCATGGGCGTTTATCCCGTCACCAAGTACCAGAAGTACGTCCCGAAAGAGGGCATGTACACCACGCTCCTTATGTCCACGGGGCTGACTTTCGGGACCATTTCATCCTTATTCGGCCTCTCACACCACATTATCGACCAAGCCCAATATTCCTTCCTGGTGGCGACCGTCATTGGGAGCGCGGTCGTTCCGACGATTATCGCCAACGCCTACTTCCTGCCTCATTACCTGCTCCCAAAATCGGAAAAACAAGGGGAAGTCACGGAAGTGCGGCTGGCAACCAAGAAAGCGGAAGAAGGAGGTTCCCTATGATCCCCAAAAAAATCCTGGTGGGATACGACGGCTCGGATTCGGCGCAAAAGGCCTTCCGCCACGCGTTGGAAGTGGCGAAGGCCAACCAAGCCGAACTGCTCGTGTTATCCGTGGCCGTTCCACCCGAGCCCGCCGTGGACGTGGAGATGGAGGACATGCTGGATGAGGCGGAAGAACATTACCAAGAAGACTTTAAGAATTTGGGGGCGGCCGCCAAGGCAAAGGGTGTGGCCCTGGAAACCAAAATCCTGGTGGGCCACGCCGCCGAACAGATCGTGCGTCACGCCAAGGAATGGGGCGCGGACCTGATCGTGGTCGGGCATAGGGGCAAGGGCCGTATCGCCGAATGGCTCCTGGGGTCCGTTTCCAAGCGGGTGGCTTCCTATGCCCCATGTTCCGTAACCGTTGTCCGATAGGCAAAAATAAGGGTTCGGTGATTACTTTTGACAATTTTAGGAGGAAAACATGACCATCGTCGGAAAGTGCAAAATTTTGCGGGTTTTCGTGGACGAGGACAAGAAATTCGAGGGCAAGTTGATTTACAAGGCCATCATGGACAAACTCCTGGAATTACGGCTCGCGGGGGCGACCGTGTTCAAGGGCATTGAGGGGTTTGGTTCCTCCCACCATATTCATTCCGCCCGAATCCTCGAGATCACCGAGAACCTGCCCATCCTGATCGAGGTGGTGGATAAGCCGGAGGAAATCCACAGGGCCTTGAACGCCATCGAACCCATGCTTCCCACCCATTGCCTGGTGACGGTACAGGACATCCAGGTGCTCCATTATCACCATGCGGAGGGCAAGCACACACAGACCAAAAACTTGGATTAAAAACCGATAACAAAATTTGATTTTGGAGCCTTTTTCCCCTTCTCCCTTGAGGGGAGAAGGTTGGGATGAGGGTGATTTTCCAGGCTTAGACACCCCTCACCCTGCCCTCTCCCCCAAGGGGCGAGGGTCTGGTGGAATTTTGTTACCGGCTCTAAGGCTTTTGAAAATCCCAATGAGGTTGATCCAAGGCATATTTGTTAATGATGTGCGGGCATAAGGTGCGGCTGAGTCCCATCTTTTTCGAGGAGGATGAGAATGTCAAAAATATCTTCGGTGCGGGCTTTGGAAATACTGGATTCCAGGGGAAATCCGACTGTAAGGGTATTCGTGGAATTGGAGAGTGGGGTTTCGGCCTCGGCGTCGGTGCCTTCCGGGGCGTCCACCGGCGAAAACGAGGCGGTGGAGTTAAGGGACGGCGATAAGAAGCGCTATGGCGGCAAGGGCGTGTTGAAAGCCGTGGAGAACGTGAACTGGAAGATTTTTCCAGCGGTTAAGGGAATGGAAGCTTCGCGACAGGCGGCCCTTGATCATTGCATGATGAACCTGGATGGGACTCCGAACAAGGGCAAGCTTGGGGCCAACGCCATCCTGGGGGTTTCCATGGCTGTTGCCCGGGCGGCCTCCATCGAGGCGAAGGTACCCCTTTACGCCTACCTGGGGGGAACCGGAGCCGTCCGGCTACCGGTGCCCATGATGAACATCCTCAACGGCGGCAAACACGCGGACAACAGCGTGGACTTCCAGGAGTTCATGGCCATGCCGGTCGGCGCTCCTAGCTTCACAGAGGCCCTGCGTTGGGGCGCGGAAGTATTCCATGCCTTGAAGGACATCCTTCACAAGAAGAGCTACGCCACCGGCGTGGGCGACGAAGGCGGGTTCGCCCCAAACCTCAAGAGCAATGAGGAAGCCTGCGAGGTCATTGTGGAGGCTATCCAAGCGGCGGGTTATAAGCCGGGCCAGGACGTCGCCATCGCCTTGGACCCGGCTTCCAGTTCCTTTTGGAAAAATGGGGTTTATGACCTGGTTAAATCAGGCCAGGGTAAAAAGGACGGCAAGCAGATGACCGAGCTGTACAAGGGCTGGGTCGAAAAGTTCCCCATCGTTTCCATCGAGGATGGCCTGGCGGAGAACGATTGGGAGGGGTTCAAGGAACATACGGCGGTTTTGGGTTCGAAAATCCAGATCGTGGGCGACGATATCTACGTCACCAATACCCAGTTCATCGCCCGTGGCATCAAGGAAAAGACCACCAACGCGGTCCTTATCAAACTCAACCAGATCGGGACGGTTACCGAGACCATTGAGGCCATCCAAATGTGCCAAAAGGCCGGTTGGGGCTATGTCATCTCCCACCGGTCCGGTGAAACCGAGGACGCTTTCATGGCGGACTTCGCCGTGGCCATGGGCGGAGGCCAGATCAAGACCGGTTCCGCCTGCCGGAGCGAACGCATCGCCAAATACAACCGGCTTTTAGAAATCGAAGCGGAGTTGGGAAATTCGGCTGTTTTCAGCGATCCATTCAAGGCTTGAGCCGGCCGAGGAGGTGAGGGTCATCGAAAAACACACGCCTTATTTTAAAGTCTTGGAGACGCTTCAAAAATCCAAGGACTGTGCTTTATGCGTCCTGGAAAAAGAGGCGGTTCATTCCTACTTCGAGGCTTTCTTGTATGAGAACGTCAATGACCCTGGGACCAGGGATGCCTTGCGGGAGTCCCATGGATATTGTCCTTTTCACGCCCATCACATCGCCGGTTTCCACGACACGCTGGCCCTCTCCATCCTTTATAAGGATCAGGCCCTCTTGGCGGCTTCTTTCCTGGAAAAGGCGGCATCCCACAGGAATATTCTTGGGGAATGGACCCATCATCCGATGTGTCCCGCTTGCCGCCAAACGGTCCAGATCCGCCACCATTACGTCGGCATACTTGTATCCGGTATGGATGAGCCTGAAATGAAAGAGGCGTTTTTGAAATACTTTCATCACTGCTTGAACCACTTCCTGATGGTCTTGGAAGGGCTCCACGATGAGGGCCTCAAAAGGGAACTGGCGGGGAGGATGCGGGAGCGTTTGACCGGCCTGGCCGGAAGGTTGGAACAGTATTGCCAGGATTGCCAGAAGAATGCCTCTGGGGAAACCTTCGATTCCCCCCACCGGCTCGCATGGAAGGAAGCATTGGAAATTTCCACGGGTCAAAAAGGCGTTTTTGAGCCGTTATTGTGAGAAGGTCTTTGGTGTTTCCAAAGATGAGGGGACGAGATGGATAAAAAACGAAAACCCAAGGGCGTTGTATTGCGCGTTCCAGGGGTCGGCCAACTGCATATCAAGGAATTATGGTTGGACTT
>JASHQZ010000081.1 GCA_030038835.1 candidate division FCPU426 bacterium | reverse complement strand
TCATGACGGAATTCCTCCATGAAATTTGCCGTTAAAAGCGAAAAACGTTTTTTGAAAAATTTACTCGAGTCGATTTTGCCCGCATACAGTCATTTCTATATTGTCCCGTTTGGCCTTTTTATCCTTTTCCCAGGGCCGTCCGCCTGGGCAACTTCGTCCGCCATTCATATTTCCGGTAACCAGATCATCAACAGTTCGGGGTGCACAGTTCGCCTCACAGGCGTGGATTTTTCCGGGTTGGAATATAGTCCCACGGGGGACGAGGGAACGGGTTACCCCACGACCACCGTGGACGGCACGAGCATGACGAACTACGTCGCCATCGTCACCGAGGCCGTCAGCGTCTGGCACGCCAACTGTATCCGTCTTCCCGTCAACCAGGACTTTTGGTTCGGCTGCTCCAATTCCAAGGGAACGCCGAACCAAACGGCCTATCAGGACATGATCCAGGACGTCATCAATTATTGCTCCAGCAATAACGTCTATTTGGACCTGGACCTGCATTGGTCCGGGACTTCCAGCGCAACCACGGCCACGGGCCCCTGTGGGGGGAGCGGGTGGGGGACGGCCACCGGCCAGGAATGCATGCCGGACTGGAACAGCGTTACTTTTTGGTCCTCGGTGGCGGGCACTTCCTGGATCCAGAACAACCCGGCCGTCCTTTTCGACCTTTACAACGAGCCCTATGACCCCAGCGGGGCTGACACCATTTTTTGGTCCACCTGGCGCAATGGGGGTTCGACCGGATCCACCCCCTCCAATACGCCGGGGCTGCAGGAACTCCTCACGGCGGTGCGTAACGCGGGCGCCACCAACGTGGTGGTGGCGGGGGGGTTGAACTATTCCTTTGACCTAAGGGGCGTGGTGGGCCAGGAGTCGGGCAGCACCTCGGTTTATGCCCTGACCGATACCGCCAGCGGCAGCGGCGTCCTTTACTCGGCCCATTGCTACGACAACAAAACGGCGTCGGAAAGCACCGTGGGGACCGCGTGGGACCCTTACGTCACCATCGCCACCTCCACCGTGCCCGTTATCGTCGAGGAGTTCGGGCCTGGAACGGGTTACCCCGCCGACGACGACAACGCCGATTGGGACGATTCGGCCATCAGCTGGATCGACGGGGGCAACGACAACAACTACGTTTACAACGCCATGGCCTGGTGTTTCAGCTCCGATGACAGCCCGATCCTCCTGTCCAGTTACGCCGGATTTACCACAACCTCCTATCACGGGGCCCCGGTTTCCACCTGGCTCTCCGATTTGTACCTTACGCCCACCCCCAACTGCGCTGCGGGCCCCACCCAAACCCCCACTTCGACCGCCACCAAGACATCCACCCCGACAGCTACTTCCACGCCCACGGCAAGCCCCACCGCCACGCCCACCAAAACTTCCACTTTGACGGCGACCTCCACCGCCAGTTCCTCGGCCACCGGAACACCCACCCTCACGGCGAGCGGAACCGCCACTTCCACCGCCACCCATACCCCCACGGCCACGCCCTCCGGCACTTCGACCAGCACCAACACCCCTACCGCCACGGCCACCTTTACGCCCACGGCAAGCCCCACCGCCACGCCCACCCGAACTTCCACTTTGACGGCGACCTCCACCGCCATTTCCTCGGCCACTGGAACACCCACCCTGACGGCCACCGGTACGATGTCCGCGACACCGACCCCCACGGCGAGCAAAACCGCCACTTCCACCGCGACGGGTTCGGCTACGGCGACTCCCACGTCGTCGCCTACGCTCACCGCCACGTCCTCGGCCACTGGAACACCCACCCTGACGGCCACCGGTACGATGTCCGCGACACCGACCCCCACGGCGAGCAAAACCGCCACTTCCACCGTGACCTATAGCCCCACGGCAACGCCCACCGGGGCTTCCACGTCCACCGCCACCCCCAGCGTCACTTCGACCGGAACTTCAACCGCCACCTCCACCGTGACGGACACGCCCCTCTCCAGCTCCACGCCCACCTTCACGCCAAGTTCCACGCCAACGGCCTCAGCCACCTCCACCGCCACGCAAACGCGGACCCAGACGGCTACCCTCACGCCCTCTTTAACGGCCACTTCCAGCCCTTCCGCCACCGGGACCCTGACCCCGCCCGATACCTCCACTCCCACCGGAACGCCCAGTTTCACGCCCAGTTTTTCGGCCACGGCATCCGCGACCCCTTCCCTCACCCGCACCCCCACCGCCACGGCTTCGTGGACCACCACTTCAACGGCCACCCCCACGGCTAGCGGAAGCCCCACTCCCACCCCGACTTTGACCCCTACTTGGACCCTGACGGCCACGGCAACGCCAACGGCAAGCCCGACTTCCTCACCCACAACCGTTTATTCCCCGACGGCCACGCCCACCGCCACCTCCACCCAGACCCTTGCGGTCCAGTCCCATTCCGGGCCCGCGATTTACCCCAACCCTTCCACGGGCGGGCCCGTGCTAGTGAACCCCGGGTTGTCCTCGCCCTCGGACGTGAGGATTTCCTTGTTCACGACCGCCTTCCGGGAGGTGAACGACCTATCCTTCCAGAACGTCCCAGTAGGGGTCCGCCTTTCCATTTCCATGAACGACCGTTGGGGGAATCCCCTGGCCAACGGTCTTTATTACGTGGTGGCGCGCACCTCCCAAGGACAGACGGTCCTGAAATTGCTGTTATTAAGGTAAGAAGTTAAGCCCATTCCCGCGGATTTCCCCAAAATTTTGAAAATTAAAACGCTTTCATGATTTAAAATCCCATGACGTGAAGCTTGGACCAAGCCGCGAAGGGGGAACCGTGGGGAAAAAAGGATGGTATTGGACCTTGGCGGTGGTTGCCCTCGGCCTGACCTCGGGCTGCACCTATTCGAAGCACGGGACCGTTTTAAGGTGCATCGGATGGGGCGGCAAAGAGGAAGCCACGATCCTCCAGGACGCTGTGAAGGACTTCAAGGCCGCCCATCCCGGGGTCGAGATCGAGTTTGAAAGCGCCCCTTACAACGAGTACATCACGAAGGTCTTAACCCTGTTTTCGGCCGGAATGGCGCCGGATGTCATGGCGGTGAACGCCGAGCAAATGATGGCTTTCGCCTCCAGGGGGGTGTTCGAAGACCTGAAGCCCTACCTGGACAAGGACCCCGGCCTCAAGGTTTCCGAGTTCTATCCTGAGGCCATCGACCATTACACCGTGAACGGACAACTGGTGGCCCTGCCCAGGGACATCGCCCCCATCGCGGTGGTCTACTACAACAAGAAAAAGTTCGACGAAGCGGGAGTGCCTTACCCCAAGGACGACTGGACCATGGACGACCTTTTGGCCACCGCCCAGAAGCTCACGAAAAAGGACGCCGCGGGGAAAATTACCCAGTTTGGTTTCGTGGGGGCGGACAATTCGCCTTCCTGGGATGCCTGGGTTTATGCTTGGGGCGGCGCCCTGGTGGACAACGAGAAAAATCCGACCCGCTGCGTGGTGGACAGCCCCCAGGCCATCGCGGGCGTTCAGTTCCTGGCGGACTTGGCGACAAAATACCATGTCATGCCGAGCCTGGCGGATCTCACTTCCATGGGCAGCATGGGAAACTCGGACCTGTTCATGAACGGGACGGTGGCCATGTTTTATTCCGGCATCTGGCTGACACCCCAATTCCGGCAGATCAAGGATTTCGACTGGGACGCCGTGGAATTCCCCAAGGGACCCCATGGCCTGAGGGCTTTCCCCATGAGCGCAGCGGGGTACGGCATCGTGAAAGGAAGCAAGAACCCGGAGCTGGCCTATGAGCTGGTGAAGTACTTGGCGGGGGAAACGGGCGAAAAGCTCATGGCCTCGACAGGCCTGACCCAGCCGGCCCTCAAGGCCCTTGCCCAATCGGACATCTTTCTCGACGGCCAGCCTCCCAAGTCCAAGGGATTCCTGGTGGACGCCGTGAAGTACGGGCATTTCCAACCCCTGGATCCCAACGTGCCCGAATGGAAGGCCCGCATCGAAGCCAGTTTGGACAGGGTTTGGTCGGGCGAGGAAACCCCGGAAAAAGCCCTGAAAAGGGCGGCCGCCGAGGTCAATGAAAAATTTTTCAAGAAATAGGTTTCCCCCAAGCCTTGGGGCCCGGCTTGAATCGGGCCAGGATTTCCAATAGGTGGGCGGGGTCCCGCACCTCGATGCAGTCCACCACCTGGGTGGCGGGGAAGTCGTTGCCATCGGGACCCAATTTGTCCCCGAAAAAAAGGGCCTCGGAGGGCCTCCAGCCGTTGGTTTCCAGGAAACGGCGGATGCCGTAGGCCTTGTCGATGCCCTTGGGCGTGATGTCAATGGAAGTGGTGCCCCCGATGCGCATGGAATACTTGTCCCCCAGGCGCCGCCTTAAAAAGACCAGCCATTCCCGCCGCCGTTTCCCTTGCGGGTCCACCGCCCTTTTTTTGTCATCGGGGGCGTTGCGGCCCAGGATGGAAAGGGTCACCTGGCTGCCGCGGTCCTGCAACTGGTCCTCCTTCGAGGTCAAGGGGCGGATATCATAGGCCGCGATCAAGGCCTCCAAAGCCGAAAGGATTTCCCGGCGCTCCTCCGCGCTGAATTCCACCCGGTACTGTTCCTTAAAGCTGGGCTGGCCTTGGCCATACTGCACCTGGACGTAGTGACTGCCCGAAACAGGGAGCAAGTGATGGGGGACCCCCAGGAAAGGGGTGAGCTGGGCGGAGATCTGGCTCAAGCTGCTGCCGCTGATGAAGGCGAAGGCGCATCCTCCGTTCACCAAGCGGGCGATTTCCCGGGCCATTTCGGGGCTGATGGGCCGTGTGCTGGGACAGACAGTGTCGTCCACGTCGGCGATGAGGGTAAGCATTTCCACCTTTGAGCTTTTTAGGGTTTCGCCCGCGGACCGAGACCGTCGGCAACCGTATTCTATACGAGCCGGTGGGATTTATCCGTAAAAAGGCCACTAAAGCATTTTAACCCGGCGCGGGTTTCAGTTATCTTATGCCCCGGATTGGGTTTTTGCCTTCCGGCCGTCCAAGGCGGCCGCCTGAATTCCCGAAGCGAATTGGAGATAAGCCTTGTCCCAGCATTCCCTGGATGGCGAATGGAAATTCCGGGTTGCCGGACCCCTCCGGGGCGCGGCCCCCCAGGACCGGGGCCTTCATCAATGGATGCCGGCCGCCATGCCGGGCACGATTCATTATCAGCTCCAGAAGCTCAGGAAAATACCCGACCCCTTTTACGGCCGTAACGAGCTGGACCTCCAATGGATCGACGAACAGGACTGGGAACTGTCCAAGACCGTCCAAGTCGGTCCCGGGGAGGCGGCCCGGGGCCGCCAGGAACTGATTTTCGACGGGATTGACACGGTCGCCGAAATATTCCTGAACGGGAAAAGGGTCGGCCGGTCTTTCAACATGTTCCGCCAGGTTGTGGTGGACGCCCGGGGAAAGCTCAAGGCCGGGTCCAATGAAATCCGGGTCCTCCTGAGAAGCCCCACCCGCTACGCCTGGGCCCAGGCCGCCCGGCACCGTTACCGGGCCAACGCCGATAAGGATTTCAAATGGGAGACGGGCGAGTCGCGGGAAAGCCGCCGCGCTTGGATCCGCAAAGTCCAGTGCCAGTTCGGATGGGACTGGGGCGTCTACCTGGCCGCCTCCGGGCTCTGGCGTCCTTCCCGACTGGAATGTTCCGACGCCCCGCGCATCGAGTCGGTTCAGACCCGGCAGGCCCACCGGGGGCCGGATGGAAAACCCCATCAAGTCACCCTCAAGGTCATGGCTCGTTTGAAGGCCTATGGCCCCCAAGACGGGTTTTGGAAGGTCAGGTGCGGTGGGCAAGAAGCCAGGGTCCGGGCCCGTTTAAAACAAGGAGAGAGCCTTATCAAAGCCGAGGTTACCCTTAAAAATCCCAAGCTTTGGTGGCCGGCGGGACAGGGGGACCCATTTCTTTACGACCTGGAAACGGCCTGGCTGGGGGACAACGGCGAAACAAGCCGCCTGAGGAAGCGCCTGGGTTTGAGGACCCTGGAACTCGTGACCGCCAAAGACGCGGCCCCTTCGGGTGCCTCGGGGAGGACGGGGGAATCCTTTTTCTTTAAGGTCAACGGCCGGCCGGTTTTCATGAAGGGTGCCAACTGGATCCCCGCGGACGCTTTCATCGATCGTTGCACCCCCGAAAGGTACCGTCATTGGTTGACCTCCATGGCCCGAACCCACATGAACATGGTGCGGGTGTGGGGAGGCGGGCAGTACGAGTTGGATGTTTTTTACGACCTCTGTGACGAGCTGGGAATCCTGGTCTGGCAGGATTTCATGATGGCCTGCGCCCTCTATCCCGACACCCCGGAGTTCGTCCGGGAATTGACCGAGGAGGCCCGGTACCAGGTCAGGCGGCTGTCCGACCACCCCTGCATCGCCCTTTGGTGCGGCGATAACGAGGACCTGGGCGGGGTGAGGCATTGGTGGGTGCCCGGTGGGGCGGCCCAAACCACCGCCGCCGAGGCCCAGCGCTATCCCGGCATGTACCACAAGGTTTTAAGCGACCTTAAGGCCGCCTGCGAGGCCGAGGACCCCACCCGGCGCTTCTGGCTTTCCAGCCCCTCTAACGGCTCCTTCAAAGGCGACCCGGATGATCCCGCCCGGGGAGACGTGCACTATTGGAAGGTCTGGCACGGCGGCAAACCCTTCAGCGATTACCTGACGGTCCAACCCCGGTTCGTTTCCGAATTCGGCTTCCAGTCCTTTCCCGACCTGGAAACCCTGAAAAGGGTAGTGCCATCCCGGGAAATGAACCCCTCCAGCTGGGTCATGGAGCACCACCAACGCTCACCCCAGGGAAACCTGCTCATCACGAATACCCTGGCACGGGAGCTGCCCATCCCCAAGGATTTCGAAAGCTTCTGCCTGGCCTCCCAGGTCAACCAGTCCATGGCCATAAGGACCGCCGTGGAGCACTGGCGCCGCCTGAGGCCCCACTGCATGGGGACCCTCTTCTGGCAGGTGAACGACCTCTGGCCCGTGGCCTCCTGGAGTTCGATGGATTACCACGGGCGTTGGAAGGCCCTGCACCATGAAGCCCAAAGGTTCTTCAGCCCCCTTTTGATATCCATGGAGAAACAGCGCGAGTCGGTTTCGGTTTGGGCCACCAGCGACCTGCCCAAGCCTTTGGCGCTCCGGGGAAGCCTCGAGTCGGTCGCTTGGGGTGGAAAGACGGTTTTTAAGACATCCCTCCAAGCGGCCTTGAAACCCGGGGAAAGCCGCCGGTTGCTGACCGTGCCTTTCACCCGGCTGTTAAAGAAAGGGATGCACCCCCGGGAGGTCCTATGCTTCGCCCGGTTGGAGGACGGCAATATGCGGGGCGAAAATTATGCCATCCTGGTTCCCTGGAAGTGGGCGCCTGTGGAAAAACCCCGGATGAAGGCCGATCTTCGGCAGGGCAGGGGAGGCCTGGAGCTTCACATCCGGAGCCGCAATATCGTGCCTTTTTTCCACGCCGAGTTCCAAGGATGGGAAGGACATTTTGAAGGTGACTGGAAAGTCCTAAAGCCGGCGGAGCACACCGCCTTGAGATGGGTTCCCCATTTTGAAACGGCGTCCCAAGCCAAGTCCCTGGCCGAAGGCAAAAAGCGGTTGAGAATCACCACCTTTTACGACCTCTTTAAGTAGGAAAAAATGAACCCAAGTGAAACGGACCTCGTGTCGTGGATGAGGGAATCCGCCCTGCCTCTTTGGGCCGTGAGGGGAGTGGACCAACAAAAGGGTGGATTTGTTGAGGAATTGGCCAATGATGGAAGCCCTTCCGACCCCGGTTTCAAACGCGTCCGGGTGCAGGGGCGGCAGCTTTTTTGTTTCGCCACCGCCGCCCTTTTGGGGTGGCACCCTGAAGCGGGGGCTATCGCCGACTACGGTTTCGACTTTGTCAGGAAACGTTGCCGAACGCCGGACGGTTCCTGGGTTCGACGCCTCAAATCCGACGGTTCCATTCTGGATCCGGAAATGGATCTTTACGATACAGCCTTCGTCGTATTGGGCCTTGCCGCCTATTACCAGCTCACCAGCAATTCCGAAGCCCGATCCCTCTTGGAGACGGCCGTGCATCAAGTGAAAGTCCGGTTGTCCACACCGCGGGGAAGGGGCTATTGGCAGTGGCTGGGGGAAAAGGGGACCCTGCGCCAAAACCCCCACATGCACTGGTTCGAGGCCATGCTTTTTTGTTTCGAGGCCACCGGGGACCGGCGTTTCCTGGAGGAGGCGGAAGCCGTCCACCGCCTAGCCGGGGAATTCATCATCGATCCCCAAACCGGCGCTTTGCGTGAGATTTTCGACGGGGAATGGAGGCCAGTGGCCGAGGGCGGGAAGATAGTGGTGGAACCCGGCCACCACTGCGAATGGGCCTGGCTTCTTTGGAAGGCGGGCCAAGTGATGGAGACCAACCCGGCCTTGAGCCGAGGCGTCCTGGGGTTTGCCGACAGGTTCGGGGTCAATTCCACCACGGGGTTTTACTGGGACCAAGTGACCGACCAGGGGGAAGTCACCCAGCCCACCCACCGGCTTTGGGTGCAAACCGAAGCGATCAAGGCCTGGCTTGTCCGCCCCGACAGGGATAAGGAAAGGGACGGGCGGGTGAAACAGATCGAGTCCAACCTTTTAAAGCATTATCTTCTCCGCAAACCGTTGGGCTCCTGGGCCGACCGGGTGAATGCCGACGGAACCGTCCAGCCAGGAGCGATCCCAGCCAGTTCCATGTACCACTTGATGATGTGCGTGAAGGAGCTTTGGTCCTGGAGGTCGAACCGGAAAAATTCTCAAGGATAAGCGCTTTCAAGGGACGGAAGACGGGAATTCTTGTGAATTTAATCGGGCCTGTTTTTCGTGAAAATGAGGTATATTTAATGGGAAATGGCGAAAAGTTCACGGAAGTTTTTTAAATTTTCATCTGCAATCATTTTTAGCCTGGCGATTCCGTTTTTGACACCCCTCCAAGCCTCCGCCCAATGCGATCCGGTCACAGCTCAAATCTACTCCTCGGGGGACGACAACTCCGTCTTCTGGGTCAACGGAACCCCGGTGCCGGGCGAACAAACCTACTGCCATGTCGGCAGCTGCGTGCCGACTCCCATTCCCGTGCCCCTGAGCGATTTGGACGAGGGCCAAAGCATCGTGCTTTCCGTGGCCACGACCAACATCAATGCCAGCCAGGTCCTCAGCTCCTGGGACCTGGACATCACCTGCAACGGGGGGAACCATGTGGAGATCACCAGCGAAAACCCCGCCAACTATTCCCTTTATTACGATCCCAACGGCGGATGTTCCGGCGCCGATCCCCCTCCCACCGACTCCAACGGCAACAACTGGTACTCCTTCATTTACAATCCCGCCTCCAATCCCTTCACTGAAACCGGGGTTCCTGTCACCGCCGCCATTTCCTACACCACCCTGATCTACGACCCGGTCAACGGCGACGCCATCACCCAGGTTTCCTTCAATTCCCAGGCCGGGCCGGTTGGAAGCTGCGGCCTCCTTTACTGGCGCGAAGTCATGGTCTTTCCTACGCCCGAACCCACCCTGGGCCCCAGCAACGTCACCGTCACGAACAGCTTGATCTCGGGTTCGGTGACCACGAACGGAAACGACTTGTATGCGTCCTACGCCGTCACGGTCTGCAACAGCGGCATGCCCATCGAGAGCGTCCCCGTGACCATCACGGATTATTTTTCCAGCACCATGCAGGGCAATCCCAACACCGGTTTCTGCCCCACGCCCACCAGCGGGGGCCAGGGGGTCCAATACCAGTGCAACACTCCTTACCAGGTTATATTCCCCATAGGCTTGCCCGGAAACGGAGCCTGCGAGGCCGTGACGGTGAACCTTATTAATTATTATTATGAGGGCGATTTTTGCGATCCCGTCACCGCCATCGCGGTGGCGGATTGGCAGAACGCCAGCGCGCCCGTCAGCTCGAACGTCGTTACTTTTAACATCCCTTGCGCCCCCGTTCCCACCGCGACCCCCACCTCCTCCCCCACTGCCACCCTCACTTTCACGCCGACCTTGACCGGTACACCGACCTATACCCCGACCTTCACCAACACCCCCACCATCACCTACACCCCCACCCTCACCTTTACCCCCACGATTACCTTCACGCCCACCGTCACTTTTACGCCCACGCCCACCGTCCCCGACGTCAATACCTTTTACGTTTCCAAGAACGTTTATAACCCCGCGTCGGACAGCCCGGTGTCCATCTTCGTGCAGTACACCAAATACCCGGGGCCCTATGACCTGTGGATTTATAACTCGGCCGGGGAGCACATCAAGACCCTGGAGTCGACCTATTTAAGCGCGCCCATCAGCCAGGCTTACACTTGGGACGGGAAGAATAAATACGGGGATACCTGCGCCAGCGGGGTCTATATCTTCTACCTGGTCGAGCCTTTCGACCAACAGCTCAAGCGCATGATCCTGATCCACTGAACCTCCGGGGCCTTTCCGGGCGGGACCAAACCATTCGTTTTCGCGCGGCGCCTGTTGGCCCGTTCTTAAAAAATTAAAATTCGACCGGCGCGAACCAAATTTCAAACTGGTAAGGCGCTTCCGGAACCGCGGATGGAAAAGCGGGTTGAACGAGTAACGTTTTTTCGCCATTTATTCTTTGGCTTTATGGAGCCCTCCTCCGATAATCCCAACGTCAATTTAACGGACCGTTCGGGAAGCGACCTTCCCAATGATGGAAAACGGGTCCTACCTCGACACAAGGATCTGGGATGCCTCCCAAAAAAGCCAACTGGGTTGACCGGGTATTCCCCTTTTACCAACTGCTCCGCGTATTCACGTATTACCTCGATTTGGAAGTCTGGATCGTTTCCCACGAAAACAGCGAGCGCTGGTTTGAGATCCGCCGCCACCAGCGGACCGCCTGGCCCATCGATTTGGACTTTTTTTACGGGAAAAGGGAGGAGCGCCAGCGTTACGACCAAGCCCAGATCCGCCGGGTTATGGAAAAGAAGGAAACCTTCAGCGCAGAACACGGCGGGCTTTCCACCCTTTACGTGCCCCTCTTCCACAAGGGAAAAGTCGCAGGAACCCTCCTGACGGGGGTTTTCCTGAAAAAGATCCCGGATGCATCAACGTTGATCCGCTATTGGAAAGAACTGGCCGGTAACGATTCCGTTGAATCCAATCCCGATTTCATCAAATACGTCAGGACTTTTTTGCAGTGCCCCCTGGTGGAAGAGCCGGTTTACCACGCCCTCCAGGAAGCCATTGAAATTTACGCCAAGGTCCTCATGGACGAAACCCATCCGGAGGCCGCCTGCCAGCGGGTGGGGGAATTAAGGGAAAAGGTCTTTTCCCAACACACCCCCCAAAGGCTTTGGCTGGATGTCCTCATTAAGAACAACCGTTTTTATCCCCCCACTTGGTTCCCGCTTCACCATCCCTCCACTTCGGCGGGAAGGGTGATGGCGTGGGAAAAGATCGAAATGGGCATCCAACGGCCTCCCGACACGATCCTGGCGCTTCGTGTCGACAACCTTCGGACTCACATGGGAAATGAACTGGAATTGGTCCTGAGGGACTATCGCCTGCAATGGGAAATATTCAAATTTTCCAAAAGCTTACCCAACACCGTGGCCAGCCCGTTGGAGGATTATGGCGTGCTTTTTTTCTTCTCACCGTCTCCCGGCCTGAATCCGGTCCAAACCAAGCTGGAAATCCTCGACCGAATCGACGCCATTTCCAAGTTCGCCGAAAGCCGGCTCAAGGTCAAACTGCTGGCCGGGGTCAGCCGTTGCACCTCCCCCACCGACGACATTTCCCGGGTCTTCCGGGAGGCGGTCACGGCCCTTGGCTTTTGCGGACCCCTGGGCAGGCCCATCCTTTTTTACGAGGATGTCCGGACGAACCCCACCATTCCCCCGCCGGAAAATTTCCACCAGCTTTCCAAACGCCTCATCGAAGCCCATCTCAAGGGCCTCACCGGCGAGATCGAGGGAGTGCGCAATGAGTATATCGACAAAATCCTGACCCAGTCGGCCGGACGGCCGGAAATCATGAGGCTCCACTTCCTCTACACCGCGGGGGAGATCGTGGACGCCCTGCGCAAACGGTCCCTGGTGCCGGCCGAGAACCTTTCCTTCGCCTTTGGCGATTTCGAGAGGCAGCTGCATGGCGCGGGAACCATCGCCGATCTCGTCCTGTTCTTCCGGGAATTCCTGAAACGCCTGCTGACCCTGAACCTAAAGCCCCAGGCCGCCTCCCAGGAGATACGGCTGGAGAAGGTGCGCCGGTACCTCGACGAGAACTTCAACCTCGACCTCAAAATGGAGCGGGTGGCCCGCGAGAACGGGTTTTCCACTTCGGTCTTCGCCAGGGGGTTCAAAAAAACGACGGGCGCGGGCTTCTCGGCCTACCTCCGGAAGATCCGGCTGGAGAACGCCAAGAAACTATTGGGTTCCAGCCGTCTTTCGGTCACCCAAATCAGCCAGGAATGCGGGTTCAACAACCTGCAGTATTTTTTCGACGTCTTCAAAAGGGCCACGGGGAAAACTCCCCAGGAATTCCGCAACGCCTCAAAAGTGAAATAAAGCCTTCCCACATTCAAAAAACCATCAAAGTTTTGTCCTGAGTCGGCCCTGAAGGCCTTCCATCAACTGCCATATTCTTAATCATTTGAGAAGGCTGGAAAACGCGCTGATAATTCCTTAACGTCTCCGGGATTCGCAAACGCTTTCATGTTAAAACGATTTAAGTTTTTGGTTAAAACTGAATATAAAATCGATTTTATTTAAGTGAAAATAAAATTCGTGAAAACGTTTTTACGTTCTCTGAGTCCGATTCACTTCGAATGAAAATCTGAATCGTCCTTTTTGAAATAGAGATATTTTATCTTCATCATTTCTTCCAAAATTACCGAGCTTTTTTAGGTCCACCCCGAGGTAGAGCGGGCCGGTTGAAGCCGGCCCTGAG
>JASHQZ010000080.1 GCA_030038835.1 candidate division FCPU426 bacterium | reverse complement strand
GCGGAGGGCCCGTGAGCGTGATGCCGGCGTCCTACAGCGGAGTGGCGGACGTGAAGGTCCAAGTTTTCACCGTGGCTTTCCGCAAGGTGCAGGAACAAGACCGCTCCTCGATGCCCTACGGCCCCTTGACGGTACGGATGGAGGACGATTGGGGGAATCCCCTGGCTGACGGGCTTTATTACCTGGTGGTCACGGTCGACGGCCACCGTTCCGTCGCCAAACTGCTGCTCCTGCGCTGACCTTCCTCATTGAAATTCGAATAAGGAGATCAGTGCAATCCCGACCTCTTTATGCGGTTTTTTTTTCAAAATTGGGCCTTCGGCCCTGAAATGAAAATTGAATTTCCCTTAATTACCCCTTATTCGGGCTTTGCCCGGCAACCAAAGGGGAATGAGGGTAACCTCCTTATGGAAGGTCGGTATGCGCCGACCGAGTTTTCAAAGAATAATTTTCCCCTAAAATTAATTCGGCTTTTTGATTGCCTTTTCCTGTTCTTTTTTCCTGGAATTCAGCGAGTTTGTCCAAAAGACCGGTTATAATTCGTCTTCCAGCCATGAAATCGGGTTGCCATCATTCCATGAAGTTTTTCTTAAGCAGGAGCCTGTGGTTGCTCTTGGGGGCAGGCTTTTATGCCTTTCCTCTTCCTTTGGGCGCTTGGGGCCGTGTGGGCCATCAAACCATTGCCTATATCGCCCAGGACCATTTGACGCCTGCCGCGCAGAAGGCGGTTCGTGAAATCCTGGGACCGGACCAGGACCTGGCCTCGGTTTCCATCTGGGCGGACGCTATTGTCCGGATGCGTCCGGAAACAGCCCCTTGGCATTTTTTCAACCTGAACGTGCGCCAGTCCCAGGGGGAGTACGATATCGCGGACGTGTGCCGGAACCACGACTGCGTAGTGGATCAGATTGAAAAGGATTACGGCGTTTTGGCACAGCGTTTCAGCCCCCTCCGGGAGAAAAGAGAAGCCCTGAAATTCCTCGTCCATTTCGTGGGGGATGTGCACCAGCCCTTGCATTGCGCCGACGACAATGACCGGGGAGGTAACGAGAAGTGGTTTCGGTACCACGGCCCCAGCGGCCGCTCCTGGCACGCCACCTGGGTGAACCTGCACGGGTTTTGGGACAACCTCCTGGAACCCAAGGCCAAGGAAAACTCCCGTCGGTTCGCCTATTGGCTTGAAAAGAAGATAAGCTCCGAAGATAAAAAAACCTGGGCCCAAGGCAAGCCTTCGGACTGGGCCTACGAGAGTTTTTCCATCGCTAGGGACGACATTTATAATGAACTTCCGGATGGGCCGCTTTTAGAAAAGAACCGATGGGGGCAGGACCTGCCGGAGGATTATTATTCCGGTAAGATGCGCGGCATCGTTGACCGCCAGTTGGAAAAGGCGGGCATCCGGTTGGCCTATCTATTGAACAACCTATTCCCCCAATAGGCAGTATGCGTCTGAGGCGCCATGCGCTGGTTTTAATTTTTTAAATGTTAAGGGGGATCAGTGCCATACCGACCTCCTTAAAATCCTTATGGAAGGTCGGCGTGCTCCAAGTCCATACCGCCATTGAAAAAGTAACCCTCTACGACGGGGTGAAGTACAAGCCGGTCCCCGACGCGACCCTTCTTATATCCGGCGAGAAGATCGCCTACTCGGGCCCCCATTCGAAAGCGCCTTCCTATGCTGCCGAAAAAACCGTGGATGGAAGGGGACTTATCGCCTTACCCGGCTTGATCGACCTTCATGTCCACGGCCTGGTGGATGAAAAGACCCTTGCCAGTTTCCTTCGCAACGGCGTCACCACCATCCGGGACCTTGCCAGCGACGTTTTTGAGGCGTTGGCGTGGAAAGCCAAAGAACAATCCGGCCTCATCGCCTCGCCCCGCATTTTTGTTTCAGGGCCGGTTTTGACCTGCCGCGGTGGATACCCCGAAAACGTTTGGGGGCCCAAGGTAGCCGCGACCGTGCAGGGGCGCTATCAGGCCCAGGACAAGGTGAAGCGGCTGGTGGGCATGGGCATGGACGTCATCAAACTGGGTTTGGAACATGAACTAGGACCCTGCCTCTCGGAGGCCGAGATTGGGGGGATCGTCACGGCGGCCCATGCCCTTGGAAAACGCGTGACAGCCCACATTACCAACGAGGAGGATTTCGCGGCCTGCGTCCAACACGGGGTGGACGAGGTGGCCCACATGCCCGCCCGGCCCGTTTCGGACGAGCTTTGGGAGGAGGCGGTGCGGAAAAACGTCCTGATCCTTCCAACCCTCCACGCCCACTCGGGCTGGGCCGAGGAATGGAAGCGGCGGGCCGATCATCCTTTCGGGCAATTTTGTCAGCATGGGTTCGACGCGGGTCACCTGCAATGCCAAAAAAATTTGGAGAGGTTTCTCAGCCTAGGCGGCCGGGTGGCTTACGGGACGGACGCAGGAAACCCCCACATGCCCTTTGGGGTCTCCGTGAAGGAATGGAAAGACCTCCAACGGGCGGGTCTCGCGCCCGGCCAATGCCTAGAAATGGCTACCCGGGCCGCAGCCAAGGTCTTGGTCGCGGAGGACAAGCTGGGAACCTTGGAAAAGGGCAAATTCGCGGATTTGGCCCTTTACCAGCATGACCCCCTCAAGGACGCCCAAAACTTCCGGACCCTTCAAGTAGTTTTCAAAGGAGGCCGGGCCTACCCGGCGGGGCCACTGGAATTTCCCCAGCCTTTTGACCTGGATTTCTGGATCCGACAGTGGGATAAGACTAAATTTAAACGGGGATGGCAGGAAAGAGCGGGAGCCTCAAAAACAAAGTTTTGAGTTATGGAAATGTTTTTGTCCCATAACTCATTTAAGGTGTGAGTGGGAAGCCCGTTCGTGATTTATGGGACAAAAAGCCTTAACTCAAAACTTTTCGCGAGAGGTTTTAAAATGACGTCCGACCGGAGGCAGGTTTGGGAAGGCTTCGGCGTGGCTTGGTGGCTGCTTTTCGCCGTCTTCCTAGTGGCCTTTGCCGCTTTTACGACTTGGTCCGATTGGGGGCCTGAGGGACCGACGGATGAATGGACCAACATCCCCATGATCCTGCTTTCCTACTCGGGACTAAGCCAATTGATTTATGTTGTGCCTTGCTACGTATTTTTTCTCAAAAAAAATATGCCTAGCCTAGCCAAAGGGGTGCTTTGGGGAGCGCTTTCTATCTTCGTCTTGAACCTTCTGGTTTATCTTTTGTGGCTCTTTAGGTAATCCATCCACCCAGCCCCGACACAAAATACCTCACCTGCGGGGTTCCACTTCCGGATGTCTGTCCTTCTCTTTTAAAGTCCTTTTAACCACCCGTTTTTTTCTGGGATTCCTTCCAATGTGTAAAAAGGTATAATTCTTGCTTAGAGAAGAATTTTCTAGGGACGGCTTTCACCATGCGCCAGCAATTTGGAATGAACCAGAAGATGCAGCAGCGGATGATCATGACGCCGATGCTGCAGCAAGCCATGAAGATCCTGCAACTTTCCACCATGGAATTAAAGGAGTGGGTGGAAAAGGAAATCGAGGAAAACCCCGTTCTCGAGGAGGAAAACGAGGAAGCCTCCGCCGAAGCCGTGGATAAGACTTCTGCGGCTGAACCTCCGGGATCCCCCCTGGACGAGTCTCCCCATCCCGACAGCAATAAGTTGATGGAATTGGCCAAGGAAAGGCACCAGACCGACTTAGTGGAGCACATGAGGGAAGGCGACCGGTTCGACGCCGAGACTTGGAGCCTTTACCAGGAAGGAGAGGAATACGGGGAATCGGGCGATTCGGAATACGGGGGCCGGGAAAGCACCGAAGCCGACCAGGAAAAGCATGATTTCATGGAAGCCTCCCTTACCCGGGCTCAAACTTTGGCGGAGAGCCTGGAGTGGCAGCTTCTTTTGGTGGCCAAGGACGAGCGGGAAAAGGCCTTGGGCAAGGTGCTGATCGGTAACCTGGATGAAAACGGCTACTTGACCGATCCCTTGGAGGAAATCGCGGCAGCCCAAAACGTCACACCCCAGGAAATGGAGAAGGCCCTCCACCTGATCCAGACTTTCGAGCCGACCGGCGTGGGAGCCCGCAATTTAAGGGAATGTCTCCTAATTCAACTAGAAAACAAGACCGGGGAGACCGCCCGGAAAGCCAGCCAATTGGTGCAGGACCACTTCGAGGACATGGAAAAGAGGAGGTACCCCGCAATCCTTAAGGCCTTGGAATGCACGGACGAGCAGTTGCGGGAGATACTGGCCTTTATCGCGAGCCTTGAGCCAAAACCCGGACGATCCTTTCAGGAAAACGAAACAAAGTACATCACGCCGGACGTTTACGTGCGCAAGATCGAGGGGGAGTATGTGGTGGTCCTAAACGACGAGCCCGTTCCGAAGCTGCGCATTTCTTCCTATTACCGGAGGCTTTTAAGAGACTCGAAGTCTTTGGATGGAAAGGAAACCAAGAAGTTCCTGGAGAACAAGATTCAGTCGGCCCTCTGGCTCATCAAGAACATCGAACAACGTCGCAAAACCATCTACCGGGTGACCGAAGCGATCTTCCGCATCCAGCGGGATTTCCTGGAAATCGGCATCGGTGCCCTGAAGCCGCTCACCTTGAAACAGGTCGCCGACATGATCGGCATGCACGAATCCACGGTTAGCCGGGTGACCACCCACAAGTACGTTCAGACGCCCCGGGGGTTGTTTGAATTGAAGTTTTTTTTCACCAGCGGCCTGGAATCGGTCGATGGAATGGACGTTTCTTCCCTCTCCGTCAAAGAGAAGATAAAGGAATTGATTTCCCAGGAACCGGCCCAAAAGCCCTACTCAGACCAAAAGATCATGCAACTGCTTAACGAGCAGGGACTCAATATCGCCCGCCGCACCATCGCCAAATACCGGGAGGAGCTGAAGATTCCTTCCGCCTCCCAGAGGAGGAAACTCTAAAGGCCACCCTTAGACGGCAGCCCAAACCCAACCGTCAAAGTCAACGGTGGCGACGCCTTTTATCGGGGTATCATGGATCTAAAATATTTGAAGCGATTAAAATGCTAGATGACAACCGAGGGCTGACAGCCGACTTCCGCCTTTGGATTGACTTCCCCCTTGCCAATGTTAAAATAACAGCTCTTTTGGCGGCCTTTAGCCCCTGGAGGGCGAAAGGAGTCCAGTCTTGTTAGCCCCACTTCCGCGGGAAACGAAATGAAAGTCCATATCACCAGCCGTCACGAGCAATTAACAGAGGGTTTGCGCACGCATATCGAGGAGAAGATCCACCGTGTGGAGAGGTACTTGGGGAAGGTCAAGGAAGCCCACGTGGTCTTGAATTTCGAGCGTAAGATGCATGTCTGTGAGGCAACCCTGAGCGCCAAATATCTGAAATTGAGCGCCAAGGCCTCCTCCCACGATATGTACCAGTCCATCGACGTGGCCCTTCAACGACTTGAAAAACAAGCCCACAAGCAGAAGGAAAAGCGGGTCGGGCGCCACCGCCTGGAAAGCCCCAAGACCCTGGGGTCGGTGCTGCACGGGGTCATCGCCCCCCCCGTAGAAGGGGAGGCGGTCACGGTTGTCCGCACCCAAAGATACGCCGTCAAACCCATGACCGTCGAGGAGGCGGCCCTTCAACTGTCTTCCTCCAAGAATGAGTTTTTGGTCTTCGCCAATGCCGAGACGGAACGCACGAGCGTGGTTTACAAGCGAAAGGACAACCACATCGGGCTCATTGAGCCGGACTATTAAATAAAATTTTATTTTTTTGAATTTTTAATTATGGATTTTGGAGAATTTTAGATCTGCGGTTCCGATTTAAAGACGCCGCATTGAAATCCCCGGGATTGCCCGGGGATGAAAGGCGAACCAGCCATAAGACTGGGCAAGCAAGGCTTGGTCTTTGTGAAGCCAACGGGCTTGCCCTTAGGGCTCCGCGAAATTTTAATTATTCAAAGTTTAAAATTGAGAATTCAAAATTGATTTTTTGAGGGGGAGTTCATGCAGATCATGGATTTTCTGGCCGCCGACGCCATTAAGTTGTCCCTGGAGTCCAAGACGAAGAAGGACGTCATCAAGGAACTGGTGGAACAGCTGGTCAAGTCAGGCAAGGTGAAGGACAAGAAGAAAATGGTCCAGACCCTGATGGAGCGGGAGGAGTTGGGCTCCACCGGCATCGGACAGGGAATCGCCATTCCCCATGGAAAGTCCGATACCGTGTCGGACTTGGCCGCGGCCTTTGGCTTGTCCGCCGACGGCATCAGTTTCGACTCGCTCGACGGGGAGCCGGTCAACATCTTTTTCCTCCTGGTGGCTCCCGAAGGCGCCGCGGGGGCACACTTGAAAGCCCTGGCCCGCATCTCCAGCCTCTTGAAGGATAAGTATTTCCGCAAATCGCTGCTTTCGGCCAAGACGCCGGAGGACGTGGTCAAGATCATCCAGGAAGAAGAAAAGCTTAAACACTAGGCTTAAATAAAGTTCTAAGTTCTGCCTCCATTTTGATTGTTGAACGTCGGGCGAAACCCGACATTCAAAAATGAGAACGGGGGCAAGACTGCCTTAGGGCGGTATCATGAAGAAAATCTCCGTGGAGTCCTTTTTTCAGCAGGCAAAGGAAAGGCTCCGCCTTTCCCCCGTTGTGGAAGAGGGGATGACCGACCGGTTCATCGTGACGGTGGACATCAACCGCATGGGAATGGCCCTGACCGGCTACCTCAAATGGTTTCCCTACGAGCGCCTGCAGATCCTGGGCAAGACCGAAATCCATTATCTGCGGACCCTCAAGCCCGCCCAGCGTCAAAAAATCCTCACCGCTCTTTTGTCCTACCGCCTGCCTTGCATCGTCGTGACCCACAAGATGAAGGCCCCCAGTGAGCTCATCGCGGAAGCCCGGCGGCGGAAGATCCCCCTTTTCGCCACGCCGACTCCCACCACCAAGTTCGTTTCGGAGATATCCGTTTACCTGGAGGAGGAGTTCGCCCCGGAAACCACCATCCACGGAACCCTGTTGGACGTCTACGGCGTGGGTATCCTGATCCTGGGGGACTCGGGTATCGGCAAGAGCGAATGTGCCCTGGACTTGGTGGAACGCGGACACCGGCTTGTGGCCGACGACCTCGTCTACATCAAGCGCCTGGCCAACCGCATCCTCATGGGTTCGCGGTCGGAAATCATCAAGCACCACATGGAAATCCGCGGACTAGGCATTATCAACATTGAGAGCCTCTTCGGCGTGGGCGCCATCCGCGACAAAAAGCGCATCGAGCTGGTCATCCGGCTGGAGGAGTGGGACAACCAGAAGGAATACGACCGGCTGGGCCTGACGCCCTCAACCCACCGCATTTTCGACGTGGAAATCCCCATGTTCCTCATCCCGGTGAGGCCCGGCCGCAACCTGGCGGTCATCATCGAGGTGGCGGCCATGAACCACCGCCTCATGAAGCTGGGCTATTTTACGGCCCAAGAGTTCGCCGATCGAGTTTCCCGCATGATGGCTGATGAAACCTCCCGCGCCCATTCCGCACGGCTTAAGGGAAAAAAGTAATGAAGGCTTTCCGCTGGCTTTACCCTGGGCTGCGCCTTAAGCGCTGGATTTTTCTGCTCGTCCTTTCCGTGGCGCTCCTCTATATCGGTTTTTCCGGCGCGGTCAGCTCCCACACCGGAGGACTTCATGTGCGGACCCCCCTCACCGTTGAAATTGAAAACCACTTCAAGCATTTGAAATTCGGTGATTTTCTCGCAATGCTTATGGCGGGGTGGGGGATTGTTTTTGCCGTCCGGCGAATGATGTACTCGGTACTCACCGTTTACGCCCCCAATCAGGAAAGGGAATTCATCAACAAGGCCTACAACCGGATCCGCCTGAGGCGGGGTCCCCGTATTGTGGCCGTGGGCGGAGGCACGGGCCTGCCCAACGTGCTTTCCAGCCTGAAGCGCTACACCAGCAACCTGACGGCGGTGGTGACCGTGGCCGACGACGGCGGCAGCTCGGGACGCCTAAGGCGGGATTTTGGAACGCCCCCGCCCGGGGACATCCGCAACTGCATCGTGGCACTCTCCGACCAGGAAACCCTGCTGAAGGACCTCTTCCAATACCGCTTCAAGAGCCACGGCGATCTCAAGGGGCACAGCTTCGGCAACCTTTTCATCACGGTCATGCGGGAGATCACGGGAGACTTCGGAAGGGCGGTGGAGGAATCCAGCAAGGTGCTGGCCACGCGGGGAACGGTCATGCCCGTGACCTTCGACAACATGACCCTCCAAGCCAGGCTCAAGAACGGCAAGACCATCACCGGTGAATCCCTTATTCCCCAAGGTAAGTCGCCCATCGAGCGGATCTCGTTGAAAGAAAGGAAGATCCGCCCAAACAAGGAGGTCCTGAAGGCCATTTTGGAGGCGGATGCCATTGTCCTGGGGCCGGGAAGCCTTTACACTAGCGTCCTTCCCAACCTTTTGATTCCCGAGGTCGCCGAAACCATCGCCTTGTCCCGGGCCGTCAAGATTTTCGTCTGTAACGTCATGACCCAGCCTGGGGAGACTGACCATTTTACGGTCTCGGATCATGTGCGCGCCCTTTTGGGCCATACCGGCCCCAATTTCGTCCATTACGTTATTGCCAATAAGGAGAAAGTTCCCCAGAAGCTACTGGCCCGCTACGCGGCCAATGGCCAAGAACCCGTCGCCGTGGACGAGATAGCGGTCAAAGAACAGGGTGTCCAATTGGTAAAGGTCAACCTTTTGCACCAGGAAGACTACGTTCGGCACAGCCCTGAAAAACTAGGCAAGACCGTCATCCGCCTGTTAGTGGGATACCCTTTCCGGGTTTAAGAACGCCGCATTGAAGTCCCTAGACTTGCCCGTGGGCTCCACCAAGCCTCCCGACCGGACACCCGCCACCCGGCCTGTGAGCCCGGAAGAAAGGCTTGTTTTAAGCGTTGATAAAGCCCCTCGCTCCCTTTAACCTCTTGGGGATAAAACTAGGGGATTTTTGCGGGCCGTGTCGGCCCCACAACCACCCGGGAGGCATCTCATCGTGATCGGCGTCATCGTGGCCACCCACGGGGAATTTGGAAACCAGCTTCTCTCCACCCTACGAATGATCCTGGGCGAAACCGAGGGAGTGGCCTCCGTGGCACTTTTGCCAGCCGATTCCATCGAGGCATTCGAGGAAAAGATGGACCGGGCCGCCCGAACAGCGGATCCGCAAAGGTCTGGAGCACTAGTCCTTGTGGACATGCTGGGGGGAACCCCCTTCAACGTGGCCATGCGCATGGTCCAAGCCCGCCCCTTGAGGGTGGTGACCGGGGTGAACCTGCCCATGCTGATCAAGGTGGTTTCACAGCGCGAGGAAACGGACCTGGATAGCTTTACGACGGAAGTCCAAAAGGCCGCTCGGGAGAGCGTGGTAACCTCGGTGGAGCTTCTCAAAAAAAACGGTTGAAGCGGGGTGGGCGAACGGGATGGATATTCAACTGATTCGAATCGACGACCGACTGATCCACGGGCAAGTGGTGGTGGGATGGGTCAAGGCCCTCAACATCGAACGTTTGGTGGTGGTCAACGACGGTATCGCCCGCAATTCGATGCAGAAAACCCTCATGGAGATGGCCGTCCCTTCCGGGCTCAAGGTCAGTTTTTACACGGTGGCGGAAGCCGCTGAAAAGTGCCGCCCCTCCGAGCCCAGGGAAAGAAGCCTCCTCTTGTTTGCCAATCCCGTAGACGTTTTGGAATTCGGGAAAAGGGGTGGTGCCCTTTCCACCGTCAACGTGGGCGGCATGCATTATTGCGAGGGCAAACAGCAGGTCAGTAAGACGGTTTGCGTGGACGATGGCGATGTGGAAGCCTTCCGGGAGCTGAAACAACGTGGAGTCGAATTGGAAGTGCGGGCCGTTCCCGGCGACGTTCGGGAATCCCTGGAAAAATACCTTCCACAGCTGAAGAACTGAAAAGCATTTTTAACAAAATGCGGCTGCGCCGTGGAGTTACCTAGAGTAAGGTATAGAACTGGGGTTGTCTCCGCGTAATTCGGTTAACCCTCTGGTTTAACCTAGGGCCTTGTGGCTGGCGAAGGGTTCCGCGGTTTGAATCTTGCATTGAGGATTCCAATGAAAAAAGTCACTTTTCTCTTCGGCGTCCATAACCACCAGCCGGTAGGCAACTTCAGCAAGGTTTTCGAGGACCTTTACCAGCAATCCTACGAACCTTTCCTGCGTATCCTCCACCGGCATCCCAAGGTGAAATGTTCCTTCCACGTTACTGGGCCCCTTCTGGAGTGGCTGGAACGATACCGCCCAGGCTACTTCAAGACGCTGGGGGAAATGGCCCAACGGGCACAAGTGGAGCTTTTCACGGGCGCCATGTACGAGCCCATTCTGGCCGTGCTGCCCGACCGGGACAAGACGGGCCAAATCCGCATGATGACCGACTACCTCCAACGTCGGTTTAAGGCGGAACCGAATGGCATGTGGACCGCTGAGCGGGTCTGGGAGCCCCACTTGACTAAGAACCTGGCCGAGTCGGGAGTGAAGTACTTGGTCATGGACGACGCCCATTTCAAGTCCGCAGGACTCAGGGAGGAGGAAACCTTCGGCTATTACCTGATGGAAGAGCAGGGGGCGACCGTGGGGGTCTTCCCCATCTCGGAAAAGATGCGCTACATGGTCCCCTTCCGGGCCGTGGAGGAATCCCTCCAATACCTCCAGTCCGTGGCCACCGAGGAGGGCGACCGTTGCGTGGTGCTCATGGACGACGGGGAAAAATTCGGCGGATGGCCCGATACTTACAAGTGGGTCTATGAGGAAGGCTGGCTGGAACGGTTCTTCACGGCCTTGGAGGAGAATTCATCCTGGTTGGCCTCATCCACCTTTTCTGAATTCGCCGCCCAAAGGGCGCCCAAGGGGCTCCTCAGCCTGCCAACGGGCTCCTACACCGAAATGGGCGAATGGGCCCTGCCCGCGGAAGCCGCCGTGGAATATGAGCACATCCGGCACGAAGTCCGTGACCGCGGGGAACTGCCCCGTTATGACCGGTACTTGAAAGGCGGTTTCTGGCGGAATTTCCTTTCCAAATACGCCGAAAGCAACCACCTGCACAAGAAAATGCTCTGGGTTTCGGCCAAGGTGGAGGAGGCCCGCAAGCGCCTTCCCCCAAAGGCTAGCCCCAAGCAAAAGGCCACACTGGACAAGGCCCTCCACGCCCTTTACCGGGGCGAGTGCAACTGTCCCTATTGGCACGGGGTTTTCGGGGGGTTGTACCTGAACCACCTGAGGTTCGCCGTGTACCGACAGCTGATCGAGGCGGAAGTCCTAGCTGAAAGTCTTTTGCCCGCACCTCCTTCGGGCCTGCGCATCCTGGAGACGGATTTCAACAAGGATGGCCAGCCTGAGATCGTGGTGGAAAGCGCCCATTACCACGCCATATTGGAACCCTCTTCCGGCGGCGTTTTAACCGAATTGGACTACCTTCAGAAGCCCATCAACCTGACCGACACCCTGACCCGGCGGAAAGAGGCCTACCACGAAAGACTCCGGGCTGCGGCCCAAGCAGGCGGATCCCAGGGCGGTGTGGCCAGCATCCACGACATGATCCGCATGAAGGAGCCGGGTTTGGAGCACAAGCTTTTTTATGATTCCGCCCGCCGGGTCAGCCTGACCGAGCATTTCGTGCCGGACCTGACGACGGTAGAACAAATGATGACCAGCCGTTATCAGGAGCTGGGGGATTTCAGGTCGGGCATTTTTGAAAGCAAAATCCAGGCCCCGAAGAAAAAGGGCCAAGGCGCCCAGGTCCGCCTTTCCCGCCTGGGAACGATGGACGGCCAGCCCTTGAGGCTTACCAAGAATCTTCAATGGAGGGCGGGCGATTTTGACCTGGTGGCGGCTTACGAATTGAAGAACGAGGCTGCCCTCGCGCGAAATTTTCTTTTCCTGGCCGAATGGAACCTTACCCTTTTGGCTGGCAACGCGCCCGACCGGAACTATTTCGTGGCGGGACGGGAGCTGGCCGCCACCGCGCTCAACAGCGTGGGGGAGGAAGACGGCGTCACCGAGATGGGCCTGCGGGACGGCTGGCTGGAACTGGAGATCAACTTCAGGACCGCCCGCCCGGCCAAGTTTTGGCGCTATCCGGTGGAGACTATTTCCCAATCCGAGGGCGGCTTTGAGCGGGTTTACCAAGGGTCCTGCCTTCTTTTAGGATGGGAAGTTTCCTTAAAACCCGGCGAGGCGTTTAAGACGGTGGTTGAGACGAAACTGATTGAGATGAAACACAAAAAATAGTTTTGAGTTTTGGCGCTAAATGCAGTTTTAGCCTGCTTCAGTGAAGGAGTGCGCACCGAATGATGCCCCATTTGTTTCCCATCGCCATTTTGATGGCTTTCCTGAGCCTGGACGAAACGGCGGTCGGCCAATTCATGGTTTCGCGCCCCATCGTCACGGGCCCCTTGGTGGGCTGGTTGATCGGCCGGGCCGGCATCGGCTTGGAAATGGGTGCCCTCATCGAACTGATCTGGATCGGCGACGTGCCGGTGGGGGCCCACCTGCCGCTGGACCTCACGATGCTCACCGGCACATCGGTAGCCCTTTGCTGCCAGCTGGCCCAGGACTCCAACCCAGAGGCCGCCATGACCTACGCCTTGGGCATCGCCATCCCCCTGGCGGCCTTGAGTACGGAGGCCGAGATCGCCTTGCGCCGTTTCCACATTCGCTGGCTTCATTTCGCCCAGCGCATGGCTTTCAGCGGCCACCTGAGGACCTTCGAGTGGCTCAATTACCTCGTCCTGGCAGAACAGTGGTTGAAGGGTTTCCTGGTGTCGGCGGCCTGCCTCATCCTCGCCCACCTCAGTTCAGGCCTTTATAGCCTCCTGGAAGGGGTCCTGGGGGGCAAGGTGATCGAGGGTTTTTATTACGCCCATTGGCTGCTTTTGGCCCTGGGTTGCTCGGCCGTCATCGATCTTTTAGTGGAAAAAAACACATGGGTTTACCTGATCCTGACCATCGTGGCCATGATGGGGTTAGCTGTATTCTCCCCCTTGCAGGGGGTTCACCTGGTGGCGATCGCCCTGCTGGCAGGGTTCATCCTGGCCCTCTTTTTCGTCGGGAAGAGGGAGGCTTCCACATGACCGAGGAAAAACCCTCCCTGCGCGAGGCGCGCGTCACGGCCCTGGATCTGGCTTATTGCTTTTGGAGGACTTTTTTCCTCCAGGGGGTGTGGAATTTCGAGCGGTACCTCAGTTACGGCTTCACTTTCGTGCTGCTGCCGGTGTTGAAAAAGGTCTACCCCATCCCCGAGGAAAGGGCCCAGGCCGTGACCCGCCACATGGAATATTTCAACAGCCACCCTTATATGGCGTCTTTCATCCTAGGGGCCGTGGTGCGAATGGAAGAGGAAAAACAAAGGCAACCCCGGCCCAAGCAAAAGCAGAAAGAGGAGGAGATAAGCGCCCTGAAGGTCGGGATGATGGGGCCCATCGCGGCCATGGGCGACAACCTTTTTTGGGCCACCATCCGGCCTTACTGCGGCCTGATCGCCGTGACCTTAGTGCTTTCCCACGCCTTCCAAATCAAGGGCCAATTCTGGGTGATCCCGCTGTTTTTCCTGGTGGTCTACAATATCGCCCATGTGGGCATCCGCCTCATGGGCTTTATCCAGGGCTACCGCCAAAGCGACCAGGTGGTGCTGACCCTACGCAAGTACGGCTTCCAGCAGGCCATCCGGGGCTTGAGGCTGGCCTCCATCCTGCTCTTGGGCGTGCTGATCGTTTTCGTGAACCTGTCGGTCCTGGAAAAGGAAGTGGGCCTCTTCGTCCTGAAACTTACCTTTTTCACCGCCATCGTGGGGCTTTTCACCTTCGCCCTGCACCGCAAGATCAGCCCCAGCCAGATGTTCTATGCCGTGCTTTTGTTCGCGCTCATGCTGGCCTTTTGGCCCACCTTGAGCGGCCCTCCCATTCTTCCGATGGGGGGGCCATAGTGGAAAAGAAAACTATGAATTTTGAATGGATGAGGTAATCGCATGAAAACTACGGAAAAGATGCCCATCATCAACAAGCTGGGGCTGCACTTACGGGCGGCCGCCGAACTGGTCAAGACCGCCAACAAGTTCAAAAGCCAAATATTCATCCACCATGGCGTGCAAAATGTGAACGCCAAGAGCCTCATGGGCCTCATGACCCTGGCTGCGGCCAAGGGCACGGAACTGGAGTTCTCGGCCGAGGGCGACGACGCCAAGGAGGCGCTGGCCGCCATAAGGCAGCTCTTGGCCAACAAGTTCGGGGAAAAAGAGTAAAATCAGTCGTCAGTTCTTAGTCGTTGGTCCTTGGCTAACGACTGACGACTTGCGACTGACAGCTCAAGGGGTATGAAGTGGCTGAGAAAATCTACAACGGGGTTCCGGCGTCCGGCGGCATCGCCATCGGGCCGGCCTACCTTTACCATCCCCAAGGCACGGCCGCGCCGCGCCGCAACCTGCGTTCCGAGGAAACCCAGGTCGAGGTGGACCGCTACCGGGCGGCCCTGCAGAAGACCCGCGCCCAAATCTCCGAAATCGAAGCCAAGATGAAGGACAAGCTGGGAGAGGAGCACGCGGCCATCTTCCAGGCCCACCAGGTAGTGCTGGACGACCCGCTTTTTACTGAGGAAATCCCCAATTTTATCCAAAGCCGTAGGCTCAACGCTGAGTTTCTCCTGGCCGAGGCGCTGGAAAAATTCAAGGCCGTCATGGCCACCCTGGATGACAGCTATTTCCGCGAGAGGGGCGGGGACATCCAGGACGTTGGGATCCGGGTCCTTAAGAACCTCACCGGCGTGGAGAAGGACCAACTCAAGAAGCTGGACCGGGAAGTGGTGGTGATCGCCGTGGACCTGGCGCCCTCGGACACCGTCACCATGCCCACCGACACCATCAAGGGCTTCTGTACCGACGTGGGGGGGCGCACCTCCCACGTGGCCATCGTGGCGCGCTCCCTGGGGCTTCCCGCGGTGGTGGGCATGCAGTCCCTCACCTCCGAGGTCCAGGACGGCGACTTGGTCATCGTGGACGGCAACAAGGGCCTGGTGGTGGTCAATCCCATGACGCCCACCCTCAAGCAGTACCAGCGGCTCAAGGAGAGCTACGAGGCCTTCCAGAAGAGCCTGGAGGAACTGCGAAACCTCCCCGCCGCCACGCCCGACGGACACCAGGTGACGCTGGCAGCCAACATTGAGATCCCCCAGGAGTTGGACGAGATCTTCCGGCACGGCGCGGAGGGCATCGGCCTTTTCCGCACCGAGTTCCTTTTCCTCAATCGTGACGAAATCCCCACCGAGGATGAACAGTACTTGGCCTACAAGGAACTGGCCACCAAGACGGGCGTGAGCCCCGCTATCATCCGCACCCTAGACCTGGGCGGCGACAAGTTCTTGTCCCACCTGAACCCCCTCAACGAAAGCAACCCCTTCTTGGGGCTTCGCGCCATCCGGCTTTGTCTCAAGCGCCCGGACATCTTCAAGGCGCAACTGAGGGCCATCCTGCGGGCCGCGGTGCACGGGCCCATCAAGGTCATGTTCCCCATGATTTCCACGCTGGCGGAAATCCGTGAGGCCAAAGTGCTTTTAAACCAGTGCGTTCAACAGCTGAGCAAGGAAGGGCAGGTCTTCCGCTCCGGCATCGAGGTGGGGGCCATGATCGAGATCCCCTCGGCTGCGGTGGTGGCAGACCTGTTGATCCAGGAACTGGACTTCCTCTCTATCGGCACCAACGACCTGATCCAATACACGATGGCCGTGGACCGCGTGAATGAGTCCGTG
>JASHQZ010000079.1 GCA_030038835.1 candidate division FCPU426 bacterium | reverse complement strand
GGGAACGGCCATGATGGCGCCCGTGCCGTAATCCATCAAAACGTAATTGGCGAGGTAGACCGGAATGGCCTTTCCGTTGACCGGGTTGACGGCCTTCACGCCTGTGTCCAGTCCCAGCTTTTCGGCGTTCTCCCCCGTGCGGTCCAGGGCGCTCTGCTTTTTGACGGACTCCACGAAGCCCCGGACCTCGGCTTCCTTGGGCGTTCCTTTCACCAGTTCCCCCACCATGGGATGCTCGGGAGCCAGCACCATGTAGGTGGCCCCGAAAAGCGTGTCGGGCCGGGTGGTGAAGACCGCGATGGTTTCGGCCCGCCCTTCCACCTTGAATTGGACCTCCGCGCCCTCGCTCTGGCCGATCCAGTTCTTTTGCATGGTCTTGACCCGCTCGGGCCAGTTTTCCAGGCGGGCGATGTCGGCCAGGAGTCGCTCGGCGTAGGCCGTGATCCTGAAGAACCACTGCTCCAAGTCCTTCTGCTCAACGGGCGTGCCGCAGCGCTCACAGGCGCCATCCACGACCTGCTCGTTGGCCAGAACCGTCATGTCCTTGGGGCACCAGTTCACGTAGGCCTTCTTCCGGTAGGCCAGTCCCTTTTCGTAGAGCTTCAGGAAAAGCCACTGGGTCCAGCGGTAATAGTCGGGCAGGCAGGAAACCACTTCCTTGTCCCAGTCATAGCCCATGCCCCAGTCGTAAAACTGGCCCTTCATGCGCTCGATGTTCTTGAGGGTCCAATCCTCGGGGTGGATGCCCTTGTGGATGGCCGCGTTCTCGGCCGGCAGCCCGAAGGCGTCGAAACCCATGGGGTTCAAAACGTTGTGGCCCAGGGCCCGGAAATAGCGGAACACCGCGTCGCCGATGATGTAGTTTCGGCCGTGGCCCGCGTGCAGGAAGTCCCCCGAGGGATAGGGGAACATGACCAGGGTGTAATACTTCTTCTCAGTCTTAGCGAGGTCGCAGGAGAAGACGTTTTTGTCCTTCCAGTGTTTTTTCCAGCGCTGTTCGATGTCGGTGAAATTGTAGGCTTCCATGGGGCCTTTCCGATGAGGTTAAAGAGAGGAAATTATATAAAAGAAACGCTTAATTTTAAGGATTTCTTGAGGTTAGGGCCTTGGAATTTGGCGGGAAAACCCCTTCCCTAAACTACAAACAGACGACTTCAAACCGCGATCCGCCTTTACTCAAACGTCGCCGGGCCCACGTGCCTTACCCGGCTTTCAAGGTCGAGCCAAATTTCGCCCCCCATCCCCGTCCACCGATTGCAAAAGGCATGATCCTCGCTCAGGTAACGCCCGCCTTCGACCCCGCAGTTGAAAAAAGCGTAACGGTAAGGGTTTTTCGCCAGGGGGTCGCCCATGGTAAAGGCTCCGGAATAACGCAACTGGGGGTAGCGCTCCATCATCCGCTCAAAAACCGTGCGGCGGATCAAGGTGAAGCCCATCCCCACGCGCCGGGCCCTGGCGAAGCCCCTGTGTTTCCCGCCTTCAACCGCCTCCAACAACTCAAAGGAGCCGTCCCAATCCTTCCCGCTCCCAGGGGCGGCTCCGGGTTCCGCGGGATTTCCGCGCTTGTCCGGGTAGGGAGCGGCCGCCACATCCACTCCGAAATCCAGGAGCCTAAAAAGCTGCCCGGGCTCGAAACCCACGTCCGCGTCCGCGAAAAGCAGGTGGGTGGCCGTGGGGTTGGAAAGGAACCGGGCCACGATGTCCTGCCGCGCCCTTTGGATGAGCGCGTCCCCCCACTGGGCCAGGGCGTTGAAGCCCACGTCGCCCTTGCGGTAACAGGCCGTCTGGAGTTCCAGGACCGACCGGGCGTACTGGGCCGTGACTTGGGAGGCGAAACAGGGCGTGCCCACGATGACGTAAGGGAGGCTCATGGCGCGCCCTTCCCTTCCCCGGGCTCTCTTAGGGCGAAATCGCCCTCGAAATTCACCTGGCCCATGTGGGTTAAACGGCTCCTCAAATCCACCCATATTTCACCGCCCATCTCCGTCCACCGGCGGCAAAAGCTGTAGTCCTCGCTGAGGAATTCATGGTTTTTTTCGTCCACCAGGCAATCGAAAAGCGCGAATCGGTGGGGACTTCCCGCCAAGGGATCGGCCTTGCGGTCCACGGTTCCATAGCGCGACTCCGGGTATCGTTCAGCCATCCTCAATAGAGCCGGGCGGCGGATCATGAGGAATCCTGTGCCCGCGTAGCGCGCCAGGCCGAATCCGTTTTTTTCCACCGGCGGATTTTCCAGTTCCACCACGTAGCGCAGGACCGCGGTTTCCAGCCGGTCCCGGCCTTCCCGGGCCAGGGCCTTCACCCTTTGCCAGTCGATGCGCTTCAAGGGATAGGCCGCCGCCGTCACCTCCGCGTCGAACTTCAGGAGCCGGAAAACCTGCTCGGGGGCGAATTGGATGTCCGCGTCGATAAATAGCAAATGGGTGGCGCCGGGAATGCCCAGGAACTTGGCCGCCAAGTCCTGCCGGGCGCGGGTGATCAGGGCCTCGTCTTCGCTTAAAAGGACCGTGACCGGAAGCCCCAGTTGGGCACAGGCGGCCTGGAGGTTCAACAGCGAGAAGAAAAAAGGGCCGGCCAACTGGCCGCCGTAACAGGGCGTGGCCACCACCAGGTGGGGGTTCGAAGGGTTCATGTTCCTAGGTCCTTTAGCCGCCATGTCTCAAGGTGTGGGCGTGGGGGTGACGGTCGGGGTGTCGGTGGGGTCGGGCGTCATGGTGCAAGTAGGGGTGCCTGTGGGCGTACAAGTGGCCTGGGGCGTGATGGAGCAAGTAGGCGTGTTAGAGGGCGTGCAAGTCGCTTGGGGCGTCATGGAGCAGGTGGGCGTGCAAGAGGGGGTGCCGGTGGGGCTTTCCGTGGGTGTGTTGGCGGGAGAGGAAGGCGTGAAAGTTTGGGTAGGATTGCCGGCGGAGGCGAAGGGGCTCGAGGGTAGGCTGGAAGTGTTGTTGCAGGCGGGCAAGGCCAAAAGCGCCAGGGCGCCCGACAGGAACACGCAAGCGAGTAACTTTTTCATGTCCGGCCCTCCTTACAGGCCCATCCGGATCCCCGCCGCAACCGGAACGTCGTTGGCGGTCCCAAGGGGAGAAAGGATAAAGTTGTATTTTCCCTGCAAGAAAAGATAGGCGCGGCCGCCCAGGGCCGCCTCGTAACCGGCGCCCAGGGCCAGGTCCAAATCCGAAACGGGCGGGCCCGTGTTGCCCGACAAAAATTCCATTTCCCCCCCGGCCGAAACCAAAAAATAGGGGCCGTCCAAATGGTACAGGAGGGTGGGCAGCAGGTAAACTTCAGCGTCCGAGATGGGGCCGGAATAATTGGCCCCGGAAAAGTCAAAACCCTCCAAGTCCAGCCGGATGTCCCAATGCGGGTCCAGCTGCATCCCGATCAAAAGGCCGCCGCCGGGCGCGGCCGCATAGGCGTTCTGCCAACCTTGTACCGGGATATCGCCCCCGCCCGCCAGGCCCAGGTACAGGTAGCTTGCGGCGGCGCCTTTCGGGGATGGGCCCTGGGCGGCTCTCCCCTGGGCCGGGGGCGTGCCACCGGGGATGGGCTGGGGCGTCAGGGTGCCCGTGGGCGTGGCGGTGGGAGGCGGAAGGGTCTTGAGGGTGTTCAGGAAGGCCTGCAGAGGAGGGTTGTCGGGATGAAGGTCCAGGCTTTTCTGGCAGTCCACTATCCCCTTGGGGTAGTCCCCCAGGTTCACATAATCGTGCCCTAAAATCTCGTAAGCTTCCCAATCGCCGGGCCGGTGCTTGACCACCCCCTCCAGGATGACGCTGCTGTCGTAGAAGCTGCCTTTATCATAGAGGCTTTTCCCAAGCTGGAAATAGTCATCGTCCTGGACGGCCCAAAGCAAGGGAGCACCTGCCAGGAGGAAAAGAAGGGCGAATGAAATCTTTGTCATAAAACCTTTTAACTGTTGGAGGATCAGGCGGATTGAAGTTTAGACGGTTGGGGTGGGGGGAACAATACCGTTGCGGGGAAAAAAGGGAAACTTAAGGATGTTTGCAAAACGCGCGTTTTATTCCGCAAACATCCATCCGTCCAGTACTCCGAACCTGTGACCCGTTTCTTGTCCTGGTCTTCGCTATAGCGCGTCGGACGTCGATTCCGGCCCGGTGACCGCCGGGGACCGGGCCATCTTCGGGGACTCGGAGAGCGATATCATCAGGAAAACCGTCCCACCCAGCAGCACCGCAAGGCCGACAAACGATGGGATGTAAGAGTTATGGAACGTTCCCCGGAGCGCGTCCATCAGGACGATCAGGAAACCGGACGCCTGCACGACCAGGGCGAAAATGCCGTTGCTCGTGCCCTCGGGGGCCGGAAAGGTGATTTCGGCGCCGTATTGATAGGCCACCGGCGTAACGCCCGTGACCGCGAAGCCCATGGCAAAGAAGCAAACGATTTCGAAAGCGAAGCCCCTCCCGAGCACCAAACCCAAAGTGGCCGGAACGGCCAAAATAACCGCAACGAGCAGGACAAGCTTCCGGCGTCCCAAGGCGTCCGAAACCGCGGGAATCGCGATACTACCGACGATCCCTCCCAGGAGCAGTAAAGCGGTCAGCAGCACGCCCTGGTCCACCGTAAGCGAAAGCTCCCTGCCGAGCCCGTCGATCAGCGTGAACACGCCGTTCACGATGCCGCTGGCCAGGAACAGCGCGAGGGAGAGGATATAGACGTCTTTGTTTTTCAGGATTTGTTTCAGGCTGTCCAGCACCAGCGCGCGGACCTCCTCTCCCGGGGGGCTCGCCGGGGTGGGCGGCGCGGATCTAGCCAGCACGACGAACAACAGGGCCGACACGGCCGAAGCGATGCCATAGGTGAGCTGCATGCCGGCAAAACCGAAAGCCGAAACCAATCCCGGCCCCAGCACTTCACCAAGCCCGATGCCCAAAAACACGGCAAGGAAAATGACCCCCGTAATGGTGGCCCTGTGTTTTTGCGGGAACCAAATCGCGGCGAATTTGGTGAACGCGTTCATCAGGAAGGGCTGTCCGATCGATATCCCGGCTGATCCAACAACCGCCATGGTGTAATTCGTTGGAAACACCGCGCGGAGCAGGCCGAAAACGCCCATGAGGATGGCGCCAAACCCGACCGCTTTCTTGAATCCATAGGTATCGATCGCCCACGACGCCGGGAACGAAACAACAAGGTAAATGAGCATGAAAAGGTTTGCCAGCAGATCGATGTCTTCCCGCTTCACTCCGTAGGCGGCTGCCGCCTGCGTCGCGATGGGCGCGTAACAGATCCACAGCACTTGCACCATGACATTGATGAGCATGAAGACGGCCAGCACCACCCATCGGTACGGGTACAACTTGATACCTTGCTCTTCCATAATCCCTCCATTCATCCATACCAAAATAGAATCCGTAAAACCGAAGTAACCTGGTTATGGCGGCGAGGGGCCATTTTACATGCAATGGAAGGCATTCGGTGGCTACAAATTTTCGGGGTTGACCCGTCTCAGGCGCCAGCCCTTTGATTCAACCATGGGCAGGCTCGCCGGGGCCGCGCTCGACGCGTTCCCCAGTGCCTTTGATCCGTCAATTCACAAGGTAGTTGTGGGAAAAGGCCAGGTTGCCGATGATCATCGGGGCCCAAAGGCCGAAAAGGTCCGGGCGAAAGGAGGGTAAAAGTCCGTCCTGAAACCTGCGCCGGACTTAACTTCGGAATGCGTCAAGGGCCAATCCAAGGACGGTTAAGGGAAGTCTTGGGGCGGCGGGGTCAAGGGGTTTCGGTGGAGCCGGAATAAGTCTGGGTCGTATTGAAGCTGATCCCTTGCGACGTGGAAGTCGGCGTGACGCCGCTAATGATGGTGTAAGGATCGCCCGAGACTAGCTCGTCGCCGCTTCCGTTGGTATCGTAAAAAGCCACGAGGTCCCAGTTGCCCGAGGTATAGGTCAGGTCGGTGAGATAGAAGTGGGATGGATCGGAGTTGGTTCCCGATTCGGCGATGAAGTCGGAGGCGTCGTACTCGTCGCCGGCGATATAGGCCCAAACGTGCAGTTTATTGGCCAGGGGCGAACTGGGGATGGATCCCCCGGACGTGTAGGTCAGGGGGCCAGAGACACCTGGCGCCGCGTTAGCGTCATTGAAGGCGATCACGCCCATGGTCACGTTAGCCGATGCGGTGAAGGTGATGGGGTTAGCGGGCAGCGACCCGCCCGTGTTGTAAATGTAGTAGGACTCGCTGGGAAGGGGGCCATTATTGTCGACGACGCCGCTTCCCGCACCTCCTCCGGTGAGTTTGCCCGTGGAGCTGTAGGTCACGAGCAAGTAGTAGTTGCCGGCCGTGGTGAGGGGAAAGTTGAAATTTCCAGTGACCGGGGCCGTGCTGGTGGAGGCCAGGATCGTGGCGGAGGCGGCCAGGGAAACCCCCGCATCTGCGTTCAAGGCGCTGTCGGTGAAAAGGGCCACCCCCAAATAGGAAGTCCCCGAAGTCACGGTTTCGGTGCCGTAATAAGAGACACTGCCGGAAATGCTGTAGGTAGTGGGAGCGGAGGAACCGCTGGGTGAGGTCGAACTGTTCTTTGCGGGACATCCGGCGGTTAATAGCGCCACCCCCGCGCAAAGTGAAAGAGCCACAGCTGTTATTCGGCGCATTTTTTCCCCCTTGGCCTAGTCGACGGTGAAAAAATAATTTAAAAAGCCCCCCCTGTCAAGCGAGTCGGCCTTTCTTAAACGGCTTGTTAACAGGTTCCGACACCCGGAGCCTGGGGCTGTCGAAGAATATAATAGTGGACAAGGGCCAAGAAGGTTTCAGGGTGCCCGGAACGCGGCCCGGCAGGTTCCCGGACGGATTTTATCCCCGCCGACTTTCGAAGTCAGTGACCAAATGTTTGTGGGAAAAAGGCGGGCCAGGGCCCGTGGAGCCCCAGCCACGGACCTCAAAATAAATAACAGCGGCTCGCTAAGCCGCCTTTTACCTGGAATCCCCCTCCCCCGGCAACCCAATAAAGGAAATCACTTTCCGCGTCCACCTCGATGGGATTGGCTTTCCAAACGAAAAGATAGGCGAACCCCAAGGGGACAACCAGGGCCACGCCTCCCGAGGACAGGACGCCTCCTGCGCCGTAGTAAAAAAGCGGCCGGGACGTCGTGGAGGCGTAGAGGTCAAAGTCTTCGTGCCACAGGTATTTGAGGTCCA
>JASHQZ010000011.1 GCA_030038835.1 candidate division FCPU426 bacterium | reverse complement strand
CTCATGTTTTACCATCGCCAACGCCTTATTTCCCTTCAAGTTTGCGAGGAAGCCTTGGAGTTGGCCCACGGAATTATGCCTGCCGGCAGGACCCATCTCGTCGAAGACCGTCACGTAGTGGACTTGGCGGTCCGTTCGGGATGTTCGGGTTATGACTGCGAATACGTAGCGATAGCGGAAATACTGGACGTTCGGCTTCTGACATGGGATAAACAGATACTCCGCCAATTTCCCAAAAAGGCCATTACGCCGGAAGATTTTTTGAAATTGTAAGTTTATTTCCCAACCTTTCGTATGTCGGCGCGCACATTCATCCCCTTATCCCTTAAAAATCCCACCAAGGTCTGACCGTTCGCCTTTGTCATTGAAACCACCAGGCTGCTGGGGCGCCAATGACGCTCACAAAGAGGTTCCGCAGTCACGACATTTCGCGTGATCTCGAAAGAAACCTGGCGTCTATCCCAACTTGTTAAGAAACCGTTAAGATCCGCCCCAATTTGTTGGAACACATCCACAGTTTGGTTCCCACACTCCCTTATCGTTTCTACATTTTTGTATATCTTAATTATCCCTTTTGTCCAACTTTTTCCTTTTGGAGTCCGAAGCATCAAATTATCCCCCAAAAAGAAAATTCAACCCGCTCAAAGGCCCTTGCCGAACCCTTTCCCGCCTCAAAAAGCCGTTTCCCCATTCCAACGGCTTTGAAACCACCTTGGTACAAGTTTTGCTCTATACATTGCCGGGAAGTTCGAGGTTTACCATGACTCTTTCTATGCAACCGACCGTCTCGGGTTGGGAACCCGGATCAAGCCGTTTCAACACCCACTGCAGTTACTGCGCGCTCCAATGCGCCCTCAAAATGAAGGTGGACACCGCCCAAAACCGGGTCGTCAAGGTCTGGGGTCGGCGGGATTTCCCCACCAACCGGGGCCTCTCCTGCATCAAGGGCCAAACCGCCCACCAGCAGATCAACCATGCCGACCGCCTGACCCAGCCCCTGCTTCGCGAAGACAAGGAAGGCCCATTCCGGGAAGTCCCTTGGGATGAAGCCCTGGATTTTACGGCCAAAAAGTTTCAGGAAATCCAACAAGCCCATGGTGCCGATTCGGCCGCTGTCTTCGGCGGCGGTGCCCTCACCAACGAGGCGGTGTACCTCCTGGGCAAATTCGCCCGCGTGGCCCTTAAGACCCGCAATATCGACTACAACGGCCGCTATTGCATGTCCTCGGCCGCCGCGGCCCAAAACGCCTCTTTTGGCGTGGACCGGGGCTTGAATTTCCCCCTTTCCGACATCCTGGAATCCCGTTGCATCCTCCTGGTGGGCGCCAACGTGGCCGAATGCCTGCCGCCCATCCTGGTTTTCCTCAAGCGGTCCCAAAAACTGGGGGCCCGGCTGATCGTGGCCGATCCCCGCCACTCCAAAACCTCCGAGATCGCGGACTTAAAACTCATGCCCCGCCCAGGCACGGATTCGGCCCTGGCCTTGGCCCTTTTGGGGGAAGTGGTGGAACAGGGCGGCGTGGACGAGGATTACCTGAACCGCCGGGTCGCGGGGTTTGACGCGGTTTTAGCCTTTGCCCGCGGGTTCGACGCCAAATGGGGCGAGAAAATAACCGGCGTCCCAGACCTCCTGATCCGCCAAGCCGCGGGCTGGCTTATCCGTTTCAAACCTTCGCTCATCCTCACCGGCCGGGGCGCGGAACAGCACAGTAAGGGCGTGGACACGGTCCAATCCTTCATCAACCTGGCGCTGGCCTTGGGCCAAGTGGGCAAGGTCGGCGGCGGTTTCGGCACCTTGACCGGCCAGGGCAACGGCCAGGGCGGCAGGGAACACGGCCAAAAAGCCGACCAACTGCCGGGCTACCGTTCCATTGAAAACCTTAAGGACCGCGCCTTCGTGGCCCGGGCCTGGGGCATTGAGGAGAAAGACCTTCCCCGCAAGGGCCTGTCCGCCCAAGAAATACTCCAAGCCGCCGATAGCGGTGAAATCAAGGCTATGTGGGTGGTGGGCTCCAACCCGGCGGTGTCCGCGCCCAACGGCCACCGCATGAAAAACGCCCTTTCCAACCTGTCTTTCCTGGCGGTTTCGGACTTCTTCTTCTCCGAAACCTGCCAAGCCGCGCAGGTGGTCTTCCCCGCGACGCTCTTCGCGGAGGAGGACGGCACCATGACCAATATCGAGGGCCGCTGCGTCCTGCGCCGCGCGGGCGTGCGGCCTCCGGGGCAGGCCCGCCCCGACTGGAAGGTGATCGTGGAATTGGCGGGGCGCCTGGGCGCCGGGAAATATTTTGACTTCCCCAACACCGAAGCCATCTTTAACGAACTGGCGAGGGTGACCGCCGGTTCCCGCGCCGATTACAGCGGCATGAACTACAGCAAACTGGAGCGCAACAAGGGCCTCTTTTGGCCTTGCCCCGACGCCAACCATCCTGGGATACAGCGGCTTTTCGAATATGCCTTTTTCCACCCGGACGGCAAGGCCCGCATGAGGCTGGTGGAAAACAAGGAAAGCGCGGAGATTCCAGACGCGACCTATCCCTACCGCCTCACCACCGGGCGGGTTTTGGAGCATTACCTTTCGGGCAACCAAACCCGGCGCATCGGGCCGCTGAAGGCCGCCGTTCCGGAGCCTTTCGTGGAAGTCAGTGAAAAGCTGTCGCAAAGGCTGGGGTTGAATCCCGGTCGGAAAGTGACCTTGGCGACCCGCCGGGGGAAGGTCACCCTCGCGTGGAAGGCCAGCGCCTACCAGGAGGAATCCACCCTTTTCGTGCCCTTCCATTGGGGCGGCGAGCAATCGGTGAACCTCCTGACCCAGGAGGCGCTGGATCCGGTGAGCCGCATGCCGGAGTTTAAGGTTTGCGCGGCCAACCTGACGCAAGACGAAACAAAAACCGATTTCACCGCAGAGAACACAGAGAGCACAGAGCAAGGCGAAAAATCTTCATGAAAAAGAAACATGTTTCACTCTGTGTACTCTGTGATCTCTGTGGTTAAAAAATTTCAAAGGACTCAACCATGATCAAGGAAATCATCGCCATTATCCGGACCGGCAAATGGGCCGAGACCCTGGTCAAGCTGGAGGAGATCGGCATCGCCGGCTTCACCCGCCAGCGAGTCTATGGGCGGGGAAAACAGCGCGGCCTGCGGTACAGCGCGGACGGGGAGGACAAGGGCATCAGTTTCCTGCCCAAGTGGATGGTGACGATCGTGGTGGAGGATTCCAAGGTGGACGCCGTGGTGGCGGCGCTGATCAAGGCCAACCGCACGGGGGAAATCGGGGATGGGAAGATTTTCATCTGCCCCGTGGCCGAATCCGTCCGCATCCGCACCAACGAGAGCGAGGAATACGCTTTGAACTGAAAGTTATGAGTTTTGAGTGTTGAGTTTTAAGTTCCGGTTATTTTCCATTCGGTGAACCGAATGGAAAATTTCAACAACTTAGAACTCAAAACTAAACTTCATTAACGGTGAGAGTGTTTAACGAACCTAAAAGTTGAGGGTTCGAGGAGGGTATTAAGATGGCGGTTGGGATAGACATTGAAAAGGTAAAACGCGAAGGGCTGATGGTGGACCTGGAGAAGTTCGCCCGGGAGGGCTACAAGTCCATCCCCAAGGACGACCATTACCGCCTCAAGATGCACGGCGTCTGCGCCCAGCGGCACGAGGGCTTTT
>JASHQZ010000078.1 GCA_030038835.1 candidate division FCPU426 bacterium | reverse complement strand
GGCGTGTCGGTGTGAATCACCATGCCCTCGGCCACCTTGGTGTTGCAGCCGATGGTAAGCATGGACCCCTTGGGCCCCTCGATTTCCACCATGCAGGTGCGGCAGTTGCCGGCCACCGGCAGGTAGCGGTGGTAGCAGAAATGCTCCAGGGGCGCGCCGTTGGAAAGGGCCGCCTCCAGCACGTTGGTGCCGTCGGGCACTTCCATGAATTTTCCGTCGATTGTGATCTTTGCCATCCATCATCCTTAAAAACCAAAATCCAACACGAAGCCTCTAAGACAAAAAAGGATTTATTGAATCAAAAAAAGTCTTACTTTAAGGCTTTGTGGCTTCGTGTTGGCCTTGGGTGTCATGAAACCGCCTCGGGCACGGCCACGCTGGCCGGTTTGCAGTATTTCTCGAAATCCACCCTGAACTTCTGGATGAAACTGCGGACCGGCATGGCCAGGGCCGCCGAAAGAACGCAGATGGTCTTGCCTTCCATGTTGTCGGCGATCTCCAGCATCATGCCCAACTCCCTGGTGGTGGCTTCCCCGTCCAGGATCTTTTTCATCAACCGGTCCTCCCAAGCCGTGCCTTCCCGGCAGGGCGTGCACTGGCCGCAGGATTCGTGGGAATAGAAATGGGTCAGGTTCTTCAGGACCTTCACCATATCTACATGCTCGTTCATCAGTATGGCGCAGCCCGTCCCGAACATGGTCTTGTGGTCCCGCATGCTTTCATAAGTGAGGGTCAAGTCCTCGCATTCCTTGGCGGTCAAGATGGGGCAGGAGGAGCCGCCGGGGATGACGGCCTTCAACGCCCCGCCCTTCACGCCCTTGCCGTAGTTGTTGATGAATTCCATCATGGGAAGGCCGAAGGGCATCTCCCAATAGCCTGTCTGGTTCACGTGGCCCGAGAGGCCGAACACGTGGGTGCCGGCGGATTCCTTGGTGCCGATGGCCGCGTAGGCCGCCGCGCCGTTGGCGATGATCCAGGGCAGGGAGGAGAGCGTCTTCACGTTGTTGATGATGGTGGGGCAGCCGAAAAGTCCCACCACCGCCGGGAAAGGCGGCTTGATGCGCGGCTTGCCGGGTTTACCCTCCAGGGATTCCAAAAGGCCCGTTTCCTCGCCGCAGATATAGGCTCCCGCGCCCCGGTGCACATAAACCTCAAGGTCGAATCCCGATCCTTGGATGTTCTTCCCCAGGTAATTGGCTTTCTTGGCTTCCTCAATGGCCGCGTTCAGCCGCCGAATTTGCTCGTAAAACTCGCCCCGCACGTAAATGTAAGCCGTGTGGCTGTTGATGGCGTAGCAGGCGCAGAGGATCCCCTCCAACAAAAGATGGGGATCGTTGTTGAGCATGTAATTGTCGGTAAAGGTCCCGGGTTCTCCCTCGTCCGCGTTGACCGCCAGGTAGATGGGCTTTCCCGTGTTCTGGGGCACGAAGGACCATTTCATGCCGCAGGGGAACCCGGCCCCGCCACGGCCCTTCAAGCCCGAGGCCTTCACTTCCTCGATGACCTCGGCGGGTTTCTTGGGGAAAAGGTTCTTCAAGGACGAATAGCCGCCCGACTCAAGGAACACCTTGAGCTTGTGGCTGTCCTTCAAGCCGAAGCGTTTGGTCAGTTGCGGTTCGACATTTTGCACTTAAAGCCCCTTAAACCGACTTCCAACACGAAGTCTCTAAGACCCTAAAAAAATCTTTTGTCTTTCTTTGAGTCTTCGTGGCTTCGTGTTGGCTTTATCCCTTCTTCTTCAGTTCATCGATCAGTTTCCCGACGCCTTCGGGCGTCAGGTTTTCATGGTACTCGTCGTTCACCCGCATGCAGGGGCCGTTGTGGCAGGCCGCCAGGCATTCCACCGGCTGGTAGCTGAATTGCCCGTCCGGCGTGACCCCTCCCGGCTTCAGGCCCAGCTTTTGTTCAATGGTTTTCTTGATCTCCTCCGAGCCATTCAGGAGGCAGGCGATGGTTTGGCATACCTGAAGGTGGTACTTGCCCGGCTTCTCCTTGTGGTACATGGTGTAGAAGCTGGCGGTTTCCAGCACCTGGGCCGGGGAGCAGCCCACCATCTCCGCCACGGCCCTCATGGCGTCCATGGAAATCCATCCGAACTCCCGCTGCGCCAGCCACAGGGCGGGTAAAAGCGCCGCACGCCGCACGGGATAGCGCGCGGCGATCGTTTCGAACTCGTCTTTCGTTTCTTTTTTAAATTCGACGGCCACTCAAAACCTCTTTCACCGCGGTTTAAAGCCTATCGGTCTAACTCACCCGCAATGATGTTAATGGAACCCAGATTCGCGATGGCGTCCGCGATCATGCCGCCCTCGATCATCTCGTGGAAGGCCGCGAAGTTCATGAAGCAGGGCGGCCGGCACTTCACCCGGTAAGGGTTCTTGCTCCCGTCGGCCACGATGTAAAAACCCAGCTCGCCGTTGGCGGCCTCGGTGGAATCATAAACCTCGCCCGGCTCCGGGCAGATGCCGTGCATGATGATCTTGAAGTGGTTCATCAGGCCCTCGATGTTGCCGTAGGTTTCCTGCTTGGGAGGCAAGGCCACGCGCTTGTCGTCGGTCATGACCGGCCCCTTGGGCAGCTTCCGAAGGGCCTGCTCGATGATACCGGCCGATTCCTCGATCTCGTAAAGACGCACGAAGATGCGGTCGTAGGTATCGCCCTTGGTGCCCACCGGCACCTCGAATTTGAAATCCTCATAGTGGTAATAGGGTTCGGCCTTGCGCAGGTCGTACTCCACGCCGCAGGCCCGGAGCGTCGGCCCGGTCCAGCCGTAGGAGATGGCCCTTTCCTTGGAGATCACGCAGACGCCCTGGGTGCGGTCCACGAAGATGCGGTTCTTGGAGACCAGCTTATTGATTTCCGCCACGCTCTTGCGGATGTCCTTGAGCACGGCCTTGACCTCGTCCGCGAAGGCGGGGTAGGTATCGCGGGAAAGCCCCCCGATGCGGGTATAGCTGGAGGTCAGCCGAGCGCCGCAGAGCTTCTCCAGGATGTCGTAGACCTTCTCGCGCGCGTTGAAGGCGTACCAGAAGTTGGTGAGCGCCCCGATGTCCACCAGGTTGGCGCCCGCGCAGACCAGGTGGTCGATAATGCGGTTGAGTTCGCAGGTGATGACCCGCAGCACCATGGCCCGGTCGGGGATCGGGATGCCCAGCATTTTCTCCACGGCCTTGCAGTAGCCCACGTTGTTCATGATGGCCGAGACGTAATTGAGCCGGTCGGTATAGGGGATGACTTGCTGGAAGCTGTGGACCTCGGTGTCTTTCTCGAATCCCCGGTGCAGGTAGCCCATTTCGGTGACGGCCGCCACGATGGTTTCCCCATCCAGCGCGCAAAGGGCGCGCAGGCAGCCGTGGGTGGCCGGGTGGCTGGGGCCCAAGTTGACGAAGACCAGGTCCTTTTTATCCTTGTGCTTGGCTGCGTCCAATCCCGAAGCCGAGCTTTCGGCGGAAGTGGTTGGAAGTAAGGTTTTGGGGTCTATTGTGTTCATCGTGCTTTTTCTCGTTACTTCAAAGCCTTCCTTTGCGTCTTTGAGTCTTCGCTTTGGAAGTCGGTTCTATTCGTATCCTTTTTCTTTAAGCCTTACTTCCATCTCATCCATCAGCGACTCGTTGGCGGAAAGCCACTGGCGTTTGGTGATGGGGTAGTCCTTGCGCAGGGGATGCCCCACGAACTCATGGTGGTTCAAGATCCGCTTGAGGTTGGGGTGGCGGGTGAAACGGATGCCCATCTGGTCGTAGGCTTCCCTTTCCAGCCAATCGGAGTTGGCGTAAAGGCCGGAGAGGGTCGGCACCACGGGTTCGCCCTCAGGCACGGCCACTTTCAACTGCGCGCGGTGGCCCAGGGTCAGCGACTTGAAAAGGTAGGCCAGGCCGAACCTCTCGCCCGTCCATCCCGGATAAGCGGAATAGTCGATGGAAACCAGGTCGACAAGGACGTTGAAGGCCAGCTCCGCGTCATCCCGCAGGGTCCTCACGACATCGGCAATGGCGTTCCGGTCCACTTGGATTTCCAGCGCGCCAAAGCGGTCCGCCGAACCCAGGATGGTTTGGGGATGCTTTTCTTTAAGCTTTTCAAAAAGTTTTTCTTTTTCCATCGGTGTCTCTCTTGGCGACTCGTTTACGCCCTTGGCCGAAGGCCAACGGGTGGCGGTGGAAATCAATAATCGAAATGAGGTTCCTTCACCTTGAACTGCGCCGGGGGAACCGCCTGGGGCCGGTCGATCTTGTCTTGGAGTTTCAGGACGGCCTCGAGGATGGCTTCGGGACGGGGCGGGCAGCCGGAGATATAGACGTCCACGGGCACCACCTGGTCGATGCCTTGCACCGTGCAGTAGTTGTTGTAGAATCCCCCGGCCGAGGCGCAAACGCCCATGGAAATGACCCACTTGGGCTCGCACATCTGCTCGTAGATCTGCCGCAGGATAGGCGCCTGCTTGAAGGTGACGGTACCCGCCACTAAAAGAAGGTCGGACTGGCGCGGCGAGAAGCGCACCAACTCGGCCCCGAAGCGCGAGATGTCGAACACCGAGGAAACCACGCCCATGAACTCAATCGCGCAGCAGGCCGTGCCGAAAGGCATGGGCCAGAGGGAGTTCTTCTGCCCCCAGGACACCACCGCGTCCCTGCGGGTGGTGACGGCCGGGAATCCTTCACCCGTCATTCCCATTCCAAGGCCCCCCTTTTCAAGAGGTAAAACCAGCCGAAAGCCAGGACGCCCAGGAAGGCCAGCATGGAGAGGAACCCGCCCCAGGCCATCTTCTGGAACAACACGGCCCACGGAAAAAGGAAGACAACCTCCACGTCGAAGACCAGGAAGAACATGGCGATCAAGTAGAACTTAACGTTGAAATGGTGCCGGGCGTCGCCGGCCACGGCTTCGGACTGGATGCCGCATTCGTAGGAGGACAATTTGGCTTCGTTATCGCGGCGGGGCCCGAAAAACGCGGACAGCAGGAACATGGCGGCCGGAACCGCCATGGCCAGCAAAAAAGCCAACACTAAAGGTAAAAGCGTTTGAAGGGTTTCAAAATTCACGAGGGAACCCCCAAGAAGATTGATACCGCCCTTCCAGGGGATTGACTGGTTTGGGAAGGTTTTGGAAGGTCCGGAATTTGTTGAATTATAAGGATTTTTGGGGGTAAGAATCAATGTGAAAAATTTCACAAGCCAGGCTCTTGGTTTACCTAAATCTGCCGATTTTTCACCTCAAATTGCCTTTTGACAAATTAAGATGTGAAAGATTTCACAAGCCCTAGAGCCGACTTCCACCCGGAACACCAGGATTGGTCCCAAATAAAAAGGCCCGGGCTTTAGGCCCGGGCCTTGGGGTGGTTCCACACCGCCAAACTCGCGGTTACATGAAGTTGTAACCGATGAGGAAGGTAAAGGTTCCGTTTTGGACATTCACGTTTTGGGTGACATTGTCCAACCCCAATTCGTACCTGCCGGAGATCAGGAACTTGGAAAGATCGATCTCGATACCGCCCACCAACCCGGTATCCGAACCATTGACGTTGCTAAAGGGCTTTCCATTGCTCTGGGCCAAGGTATTCCAGCTAAAGGAAGGCCCCAAGAGAATGGAAGGGTTGAAGACCGGGGTCCCCAGGCCGAATTTCAAAAGGATGGGAACTTCAACGTAATCCAGTTCGGCCGTGCTTGAGGTGCCCGAAATGGCCGCCCCCTTTTGCTCATAAAGCACTTCCGGGCGGATGCCAAAGGAAGTCCCGAAATTGAGGCACAAATAGCCTCCGCCGACGAAGCCCAGCTTGGAGTTCAACGCGCTGCCCGAACTGATGCTAGTGGCGTCGCTGCCGACAAAATTCGAAAAATTCGCTCCCGCTTCCAGTCCCAAGTCAAAGCTTTGGGCGAATGCCCGGCTGGTTCCCAAGGCCAGCAGGGCCAAACCTAACGTCAAGGCTTTCATCTTCATGCTTTCCTCCTCGGTGATGTTTTCCCACCTTTATTTAGACGTTGGGTGAAAAAACAAGGTTTCATCCCAAATTACTTGGTTTTTGACAGCCAATCGGTGTGCACAAAACCCCTTTCCGGATGGTCCACCCGCTGGTAGGTATGGGCCCCGAAGAAGTCCCGTTGGGCCTGGGTGAGGTTTTGAGGCAGGTCCGCCGTGCGGTAGGCGTCGAAATAGGCCAGGCTGGCCGACATGGCCGGCACGGGGATGCCGTTTTCCACCGCCACGGAGACCACATGGCGCCAGTTGGCCTGTGTGGACTCCACCTGCTTTTTGAACTCCTCGTCCAGCAAAAGCGAGGGAAGGTCGGGGTTGCGGTCGTAAGCCTTCATGATCTCGTC
>JASHQZ010000077.1 GCA_030038835.1 candidate division FCPU426 bacterium | reverse complement strand
GCTGTTTTTGTGCGTTGACGGCTTCGTAGCACTCCCTTAAAATCGTTGGTTGCCGCGCTTGGCCCAAATCCTCCAAGGAGCCTGGATGCCTTTTCCCCCCAAGTTTTCCGCCATTCTAGGCCTTTGCCTAACCCTCCTCCCCCTTCGCGTTTGGGCGGACACAGAAACGTCCCAGTATTACCTGGACAAGGGAAACCTTTATAAAAAAGAAAACCGGATGGAGACGGCCATCCAGTATTACCAGCAAGCCTTGGAACTAGACCCTTACAACGCCGAAGCCCACAACAACCTGGGCGAGCTTTACGCCAAAAAGAACATGAACGACGACGCACTGGACCAGTTCGACAAGGCCCTTCAGCTTCAGCCCGATTACCTCCAGGCCCTTTCCAACAAATCCTACGTCCTTCTTCAAAAAAAGATGTTCGCCCAAGCGATCCTTTGCGTCAAGAAGGCCCTTGCCACCGATCCCGGCTTCGGGCCGGCCCATTACAACCTGGGAATGGCTTATTTCCTCCAGGGGCAGTACCAAGCCGCCATACCGGAATTCAAACTGGCGGTCCGGGCCTTCCCGGACAACGCGGACATTTACGAAAGGCTGGGGGATTGCTATTCCGCCCAATCCCGGTATGAGGAGGCCCGGGCCTATTATTGGCAGGCCCTCCAAGCCGACCCCACGGATTCCCCCGCCCGTTCCAAGCTGGGAGACACTTACCTGGCATTGGGGGATGAGAAAAAAGCCCTCGAGCAGTACCGGGGCTCGGAGGACCTGGAACCCTCCAATATCGCCGCCCATTACAAACTGGCCGATTACGACGAAAGCATCCGGGATTGGAGCCACGCCTTGCGCGAATACCTGGTGATCCTTTCCGTGGACAGCCAGCAAGCCGAGGCTCACAAGAGAGCCGCCCTGATCTTCGAGCGGGAAGGGGAAATGGGCCTTGCCCTTTATCATTGGGACAAGTACTTGGAAATCGTCCCGAATGACGTCGATGCCAAGCAACACATGATCGACATCCGCAAACCCCTCCTGACCAAGAAACAGCAGGAAGAAATGGAAAAATACGACCAAAAATACCAACAGGCCGGCATCCGGCCCACCCCGCAAGTCACGCCCGCGGCCGCGCCCCCCTCCGCCCCCCTTGTCCAGGCTCCGGAGAACAACGCCTCCCCCGGCGGCCAGCAGGCCTCGGCGGCGCCTTCGGGGGAAAACAGCCAAGCGGCCCCCGCGGCCGAAAACGCCCAAGCCGCGCCGGCGCCAGGGGCCTCGGCCGCCGAAAATGCCCCCTCCACGGCGCCTTCCGCAGCCGGCGCCCCCGCCGCCCCGCCTGTCGGGACCATACCGACCGCCACTCCCTCCGTCCAACTGGTGCCGGTGGAAGTGGAGCAGCCGACCCCCACGGCTGAAATCGCCACGCTCCCGAAATAAGGCCTTTTTGCCGAAGTGTTTCCGGACCGTCCCTGGCCCGCTTGAATTTGACTTGGGACGCCCGTATTTTGTCGAAAAAGTAAAAGGAATCCCTGATTTCCATGCGATTCGCGATTGTTCTTCCCGTTTTCAATGAAGGCGCCACCTTGGAAAAGGTGATCCGCAAGCTTTCCGCCTTCAAGGACGCCGATGTGGTGATCGTGGATGACGGTTCCACGGACGCCACTCCTTCCATCCTGGAGCGCCTCAAGGTGGCGGCCATCCTCCGGCACCCGGAAAACCAGGGCTATGGCCGGTCCCTGATGGACGGCTTTGACTTCGCCAAGGCCAACCATTACCGCTGGTGCGTCACCATGGACGCGGACGAACAGCACGAACCGGGCTTTATTCCCTGCCTGCTGGAGAAACTGGAGGATTTCGACATCGTTTCCGGCAGCCGTTATTTAAAACCGGCCCTTTCCACCGATGCCCCGCCTCCTGAGCGCCTGGAGGTGAACCGCATCATCACCGAAAAGCTCCGCGCGCTCACCGGCTACAACCTCACCGACAGTTTTTGCGGCTTCAAGGGCTACCGCGTGGAGGGATTGAGGAAGCTGCGGCTGACGGAAACCAATTACGGCTTCCCCATCCAGGTGTGGCTGCAGGCGGCCAAGGCGGGTTTGACGGTGACGGAGTGCGCCGTCCCCTTGATCTATAAGGACCACAGCCGGAACTTCAACAACCGTTTCGCCGACAGGGATGAACGTTTAAACCATTATTTGGAAGTGATGGAAAGGGAAGCCCGGCTTTTGGGACTTTCCGAAAGTGTTTCCAAGGCCCCCCATAAAAGCCCCTCTGAAAATTAAAGAACGGGTAAAATGAGAGGCCTTGGCTGCGGCTGACGACTTCGATCAAAGGCCTGGTCCATGAACGCATCAACCGACAGGGTTCCCAAGCATCACGGCGAGTTTTATTTTGAGCCCCCCCTTTCCCAGTGGAAGGAAGAAACCCTCCGCAACCGGGAAAGGCTGGTGAAGGAGACTTTTTGGGGCCAGTCCGCCCTCAAGGTGAGGGCCGAGCTGAAGCTGCCCACCCAGCATCCCTTGATCCTCTCGGGCCACCAGCCCGTGTTTTTCCACCCCGGCCTCTGGGCCAAATGCCTGGCCGCCAGCACCTTGGCCGAGGCGGTGCAGGGCGTGGCGTGCCACCAAGTGACCGATACGGCCCTGCCCCCCGAATACCTCCATTACATGCCCGAGGTGGAGGAAAACGGAAAGGCCCGCCGCAAGATCCTGGAGTTTTACACCGGCAAGGAAATGAAGCAGCAGGAAAGGATCACCCCCTACTGCTTCCTTCCGGCGCCCGACCACGCGGCCTTGGAGAAAATCCTCAAGGACGCGGCGGTTTACGCGCCGGACACCGTCAAGGCCAACATCAAGTTCTACGAGGACAAGCTGCTCAAGGAACTCAAGAAAGAAGCCACGTGGGACGACTTCCACCTTTCCATGATGAAGATCCTCGACGACTTGTGCGGCACCCGCCGGTACTACCTGGAGGCCAGCAAACTGTGGACCACCCAGCCTTTTTACCATTTCACCAGCCAGTGGCTATTGAACCTGCCCGAGCTCAACGACGATTACAATCAAGCCTTGAACGAGTTCCGGAAGAAATACGGCATCACCCACGACCTGACCCCCATGCCGAACCTGAAATTTGAGAATTGGTGGTTTGAGATCCCCTTCTGGGGCGTCACGCGCAACCAGCGCCAATCCCTTTGGGCCAAGAACGACGGCAAGCATATCGTCCTGAAGATCAAGGGCGGGGACGGCACCCACTCGCTCGCCGTTGACAACCTGGAACAGGAACTTTCCGTCCTCAACCTTTCCATTTGGCCCAAGGCCATCCCCCAGACCCTTTTCTGCCGAATGTACCTGTGCGATTTCTTCATCCACGGAATGGGCGGGGCCGTTTACGAGGAGGTGGGGGACGCGCTGTTCACCAAGTTTTTCAAACTCAAACCCCTGTCCTTCGGCGTGGCCACGGCCACTTACCTGGTGGACCCGGAGGCGAGCCGGGGGCTGGAGGAGGTGGCCAGGCACGAGGAGCAAATCCTGTGGTGGGAGAGGGCCCTGGCCCAAAACCCGGAGTACCTGTTCACCAAAAGGGAAGCCTGGGAAAAGGAACTGCCGTCCTTCATCCAAGCGGGATTCAAGCATTGTTTCGCCAACGCCTACTTGCGCAACCTGGCCGAAACCAAGGGGAAATGGGTGACGGCCCTGCAAAACCCGACTTACAAGACCGAGGCTTCCTACAAGATCAAGGAAATCAACCATGTGCTCTACGAGGGCCTGGCCGAGGCCACCCAGGCCTTGGAGAAGGGGCTTTTGGACATTGAGAAGGTCAAACAGCCCAGGGACGTGCTCTCCCACAGGGAATATCCTTTCTTTTGCTATGCCCCGGAAGTTTTCACCCAGATGAAGGAAAAAATCCGCGAAATGGCCCATGGGCCCGTGGCCGCGAAGGATTGAGCGTCATCTCTTGCCGGTTGAAATGGAACCATGAAACTTTCTGAGCAGGTTTTGGCATTCCCGCGCCGCCTATTGGACGACTTGGGCGCCTTCCAGGGTTTTTCCCCCGACCACTCGAGGTATTTGGACGCCATCTTCGGCAGCGGTGAATTGAAATTCGTCCCACGGGAAGACGCGGAAAGGGACTTCACCCTCAAGCAATTGATCCCCTACGTCCTCATGGTCCGGGACGGGAAGACGCTTTTCTACGTCCGGGGCAAGAAGACGGGCGAATCGCGCCTGCAATTGAAGGGATCGGTGGGAATAGGCGGCCACATCAACCCGGTGGATGATTCCTTGTTCTCCAACGCGAAGGACGGGTTGAGGGGTTTTTATGACGCCGCGGTGGAACGGGAGGTCGGCGAGGAGATATCCTTCGGGAAAGCGCTCTCCAAGCGAGTCGTTGGGATGATTAACGACGACGGGACCGAGGTCGGCCGGGTGCATTTGGGGGTGGTTCATCTTTGGGTATTGGGTCCCGGGGAAGTCACCAAGGCCGAAGGGGCCATCACCCAATTGGAGTTTTTGACCGCGGGAGAGATATTGTCGAGGAAGGACGTCGAGGTTGAAAGCTGGTCGAGGTTTTGCCTGGCCGAGATGAACAAGATCGAGGATCCACGTTAATTGAGCGTCCTTCATCCACCCCGTCCCGTCGGCTTCAATTTAGGCGGCTGGCTTTCCCAATCCCCCTTGACCGACGAACACGCCCAAAGCTTCATCGCGCAAAAGGATTTCAGGACCATCGCCGGTTGGGGCTTCAATTCCGTCCGCCTTCCGGTGGACGGCCCATGGCTTTTCCAAAAGGACGGATATGGCCCCCTTTCAAAGGAACGCCTGGCCTTCTTGAAGAAGGTTTTAGGCTGGGCTTCGGAGGCCGGGCTCACGACCATCCTGGATTTGCACCAGGTGCCCTGGCATTCCTTCGGCAAGCCCGAACTTGAAAATTTGTGGAAAAGCGGGGAAGATTTAACCTCTTTTTGCCAAGCCTGGGCGGAACTGGCCCACGCCCTTAAAAGGACCCAGGCCCCGGTCTGGTTCGACATTTTGAACGAGCCCACGGCCCGGGATTCCGACGACTGGAACCATGTGGCGTCCATGGTTTACCGCGTTCTTCGGATGGAGGACCCCAAGCGGGTCCTGATGATCGAATCCACCCTTTGGGGATCGGTCAGCCGGCTCAAGGACCTGGCGGAGGCGGTGCAGGGGCCGAACCTGGTTTACAGCTTCCACTTTTACACGCCCATGTTCGTCACCCACCAAAAGGCGCCTTGGTGGCAGGAGGGGAAACCCTACCAGGAGGAAGTGCTTTATCCGGGCCCCCTCCCCAAGGCGGGGGAGTACCTGGCCCGGGACCTTCCCGCCGGCACCCGGGGATTCCTGGAACTCGAGGGGAAAAAAGTTTGGAACCGGGATGCGCTCCGGGATGCGCTTCAGCCCGTGGCGGACCTGGCATCGGACGGCAACCGCCTTTACTGCGGCGAGTTCGGGGTTTACGAGAAGGCGCCCCGGACCACCCGCTTGAATTGGACGCGGGACGTGGTCGGCCTTTTTTCCCAATTGGAAGTGGGATGGGCTTATTGGAACTACAAGTGGCTGGATTTTGGGGTTTGGCCCAAGGCGGGGGAAGAGGGAACCGGCCCTTTGGACCAGGAAATGCTGGATATCCTGAAAAAGGGAATTTGAAAGAATGTTAACCACCCAAGCATGTCTGCCGGGAGGGGGCCGACGGCCGGCCCTTGGCGGCGGAAGTTGGTGCGCCATGTTGTTGGTCATGCTGTTGGCGGCGGGTTGCGGGGGCCGGGCGGCGATGAAGCCGACGGCACAAGCCCCCCAGGCCGCCCCGGCGCCCGCGGCCGCCCCAGCGTCCCAGGCCGGCCCCCAAGCGCCCTCCCTGGTGGATTTGAAGTCCCCCGTCAGCGACGCGGATTACCAAGCGGCGGTTTCCATCGCCGGGCAAACCGAGCCCAACCGCCACAACGTGGACTCCTACCTGACCATCGCCCAGTACCAGTACAACCATTCGGACCTGGACGACGCCCTCCGGACTTACCAAAAGGCGGGGTTGGTCGGGGGCGCCGCGTCCCAGCCCGACAAGTCCCAGTACATGGTGGGCCAGATTTATTACGAAAAACAGGATTACCTGCCGGCCCTGGCGGCCTTCCAGAACGTCCTGACCCAATACCCCCAATCCGGTTACGCGGACCAAAGCCGGCAGATGATGGCTTTCATCCTCCAGTATTCCCTCAGCTTGGACGACCTGAGGCGTTACGTCCAGAACTACCCCGACTCCCCATTGCACTGCGCGGCCCTGTTCCAACTGGCCAGCCATGAGGCCCAAGGGGGGCTGCAGAGCGACGCCATCGAGCAGTTGAACCAGTTCCTGCAGCAATGCCCCCAAGACCCCTCGGCGGGGGCCGCCCAACTGCTGCTCAAGGCCCAACAAACCCAGGCCCAGGGCACGACCTGGAAAATCGG
>JASHQZ010000076.1 GCA_030038835.1 candidate division FCPU426 bacterium | reverse complement strand
TCTTTTGACCGCACCTTCCACCAGGTCCACGGTCAAGTCCATCATGCATTTGAAGTGGCCCTTGGGACAGGAGTTTTTACCGTGTAGGTCGCAGGGGCGGCAGGGTAGGTTGGCGGCCTCCACCACCGTATGGGGCCCCCAGGGCTCGAACCCCAACGAAGGGGTGGTGGAGCCGTAAATGACCACCACCCGGCATCCGCGGCCGGACGCGAGGTGGGTCAGGCCCGAATCGTTGCCGATGAAAAGGTCGCAACGTCCTAAAAGCGCGATGGCCTGTTCCAAGGAATATTCGCCGGCCAGGTTGAGGCCCCGTTCCAAGGGCGTACCGCGCATCTTGGCCTTGATGGCCTCGATCAAGGACGCTTCCTCCGGGCTTCCGAACCATAAAAGGGCACATCGGTAGTCCTCCACCAGGCGGGAGGCCAGCTCTGCGTACCGTTCGGGCATCCAGCGCTTGGTGTTCCACCTCGCGCCGGGCCCCAATCCGACGACCAGTTGGGAGGAGGCGATTCTGCGCCGTTCCAGGAACTCCCTCAAAAAAGACTGGTCCTTGCGGGAAACCTGAATCTCAAATTTGATTTTCAGGTGGGGTTGCACTCCCAAGGGTTCCAGGATCCGCAGGTATTTTTGGATGGTGTGGAGCCCCTGGCCCCCCGGCAGTTTTTTCACCAGCAGCCTGCGCCGCGCCGCCTCGTTGCCATAGACCAAAAGCCGGGCCTTCCGGAGGACAAGGGAAACGAGGTGGCTCCTCCAGGAATCGTGCAGGTCCAAAACCAGCGTGGGGTCCACGCGACGGATTTCCTGGACATGCTCCCAAAAATGGAATAGGCCCGGTCCCCCTAATGGAATGACCCGGGCCAGGGCCGGGTGGTTTTGGACGGCGGGAGCATACTGCTTTTTGGTGGCGAAATAAACCTGGGCGCGGGGGAAAGCCGCCAAAAGGCCGTCCAGGACCGGGTTGGCCAGGGCCACGTCGCCGAGGGAGGAATACCTTAGGATCAAAATACGGGGTGGGGCTTGCTGGGGTGACTTTTTAACTGGGACCGTCTGGGATGGCATGAGTCCTCAAAAAATTAGGAGTTACCCTCATTTTCCTTATTCGATATCGGCTTCGCCTGATCAATGGAAACGAGTGTCAACCAGTTTTCGTTTTTGGACCAATGGTCCCAATTTTATCGAAAAACCGTGCAGAAATTCGGCACTTATAAACCCGGATATCCCAGATGAATTTCTGTTGTGTATATCATAAGCCATCTTTGGGCTGCGTAAACAAAGGGTTTTAGTGTTCGAACCTTTGATTAAGGGGGGACCTTAATGAGTGGTATAATTTTCCACCAAATTAAAACACAATCTCCTGAAAGAGGATTTACATGAACCCATCCCTTTCTTCTTTCCGTACGGATGAAAGAAAATGGTTTCGGGAATAATATGAATAAATTTCTGGTTCCAATGTTAGGGGGCCTCCTAGCCACATCCTTGGGCTGCCAAAGACCGCTTCCCACCAACCCCGGTACGAGTCAGTCGGCGACCATTTATTCGAGCCAGTGGGGAATGAACGCTCAGGCTGTCGCGCTAAATTCTTCGGGACAGGTATATTTCATTAGTGGAGGCGTCCAGGAATTTTCCGCGACGGGCGCTCCGATTACCCAGTGGAATACTGGATTGGGGGATGCTTGTGGAATTGCGGTCAATTCCTCGGGCGATGTCTACATTGTTAATAGTGAACCCAACTATCAAATTGATGGCGTGGTTGAGTATTCTTCGAGCGGCGGCCCGATTACCCAGTGGGGTACCTATGGAAGTGGGAACGGGCAGGTTGAATCTCCCAATGGAATTGCGATTAGCCCTTCGGGGGTTGTCTATGTGTCGGACAATGATATCGACCCGAGTGTTTGTCGCGTGGAGGAATTTTCGTTAAGTGGAAGCTATCTTGGCCAGTGGGGTAGTTACGGTCATGGAAATGGACAATTTGATGTCGCGAGCGGCATAGCCGTCAATTCTTCGGGTGATGTTTATGTAACGGATTTCGGCAATAAACGTGTTGAGGAATTTTCGTCAAGCGGCGCTTATATCACCCAGTGGGGCACGAATGGTAGTGGAAACGGACAATTTGAATCACCCCTGGGGATAGGGATCGATGCTTCGGGAAATGTTTATGTGACGGATGGTTTGCTTTACCGGATTCAAGAATTTACTTCCAGCGGCGCCTATATCACCCAATGGAGTGCGCCCGCGGGCGGAACCGGATATACGGATGAACCGGTTGGAATCGCGATCAATGCCAACGGAATCTATATAGCGAACGAACTCATTCCTCCTAGTACCCCAATGCCAATCTGAGTCTTCCGGTTTAAACAAGTTCCCTGAGATGAACTTGTAACCCAAATTTTAAAGCCTTGGTTCATAATCCTATCCCAAGCGGGTAGGGTCCTAATTCCTAATTTATTTTGAGTGGTTGTTCAGGTAGTTGCGCACGTCAGCGAAATGTTCTTCAGCACCGTCTCCCAATGGTTCTTCCCCCCGGTCACCTCCCATTTGATCTCCAGCACCAGGATGGGGATTTCCAATTCCATTCCCCGGGGCAGTTTCACTTCGTCTTTCTGGGTCGTGACCAGGTATTGCAACCCCCGGAGCTTGGCGTCCTCCAAAATATCCCTTAATTTATCCTCCGTATAGGGGTAATGGTCGCGCAGGGTATAGGCGTGCCGGATGAGCACCTTGAATTCCGCCAGGGTGCGGATGAAGGAAAGGGGGTTGGCCACGCCCGAGAAAGCCCCCACCGAGGCCCGGTCCAGGGAGGAGGGCTTCACTTCCTTGCCGCTCTGGAAATCCTTCAAAACAATGGGCTTGTAACGGGATTCCACGACATAGGCGCGTGGGTTGTGACGGTGAAGGACGGTCCGGATATCCTCCGGGCTTCGCGCCAGGTTTACCTTGTTCAAGACGAACACGTCGGCCTCGGCCAGGGCGCCCAGGGGCTCCCGCAGGAGTCCCGCCGGAAGGACCCACCCCGTGCTGAAGGGGTTGATGCCGTCCACGATCAGGATGTCCAAATCCCGGTGGAGTTCGAATCGCCGT
>JASHQZ010000075.1 GCA_030038835.1 candidate division FCPU426 bacterium | reverse complement strand
CGGGAATAGAGATCCTGAAGCGCAACGGTCCAATAAGGCGGAATGGAATCTATAAAGGTGTTGAGGTTGCTGGGGCCCACGATGTCCACAGAGCAGGCAAAGAGGTCCGGCGTAAAGGTAACCCCGGCCAGGGCGGCGTAACCGCCGTAGGACCCCCCATAGATGGCAATCCGTTGGGGGTCCGCGATCTTTTCCTGGATGGCCCATTCCACCGCGTCCACAAGGTCTTCGTGCATCTTCCGGCCCCACTCAAAATTGGCCGCGTTCAGGAATTTTTTGCCGAAGCCCGTCGATCCCCTGAAATTGACCGCCAAAACCGCATAGCCCCGGTCCGCCAGCAACTGATGTTCGCGGTTGAAGCCCCATTCGTCCCGGTACCAAGGGCCGCCGTGGACGTTCAGGACCATGGGCAAGGGCTTGCCGGGTCGGTCTCCTTTCACTTCGCGGGGCAGGGTTAGATAGCTGACCATCTTGAGACCATCACGGGAGATAAGGACTACGGGACGCATCTTGGCCAAGGGTTTATCCTTCAGGGCCTTGCGGCTGACCATCAGGAACTCCAGGGACCGCGCGGTACGGTCATAAAGGTAAAAGGAAGCAGGTCCATCATCCTGCCATTCCATCACCACCCACTTCGTGTCATCCTTGGTCCGGCTCTTGATCTCGAAATCGCCTTGGAACTTTTCCTTAAAAAACTCAAAATCGCCCTTCAATTTTGGGTCAAGGACTATCCAGTTTTGGCGTTCGTAACAAAAAGCGACGGCCTCCAGTTCCCCGGTGACATGGTTCGTGAGGACACGGGACACATCGGTGCGTTCGTCCGCGATCACGAAGTCCTTACGGCCCGAGGAAAGGTCCCACCGGTAAAGGGCACCCGTGTCCCGGCCCGCGCTGTCCCTCCAATAAAGGATGTCGCCCTTGCGGTTGAAGCCCTTCGGCTCGGAAATGTATGAGTCTTCCGCGGCCACTTGCGCGAAATTTTCCAACCCGCCGTTTTCCAAAAACTGGTAGTAGGTGATGCTACCGTCGGCGTTGAATTGGGCCGTCAACCGGACTTTCAAATCGAAATCCGCGATAAAATCCAGGTATCCCTTTTCGTTCCTGAAAACCTCGGTGAGCTTCCCCGTCGGCAAGTCCAGCAGATGGACGTCATGGAAGCGTTCGTCCCGGTTGTTCAGGCCCACCAGCAGCTTATCCGGATAGTCCCAGGACCCCTTGAGGATTTGGGCGGTGGTTTTGGGAAAGGGCGTCAGGTCCCGCGCTTCGCCCCCCGCGGCGGGCACGATATAAAGATGCCAGTTCTCGTCGCCGCCCTCATCCTGGACATAACACAAATTCAGGCTATCGACCGTCCAACCATGGAACCGGATGCCGCGCTTGCGGTCCTGGGTCATCACCTTGGCATCCTGAAGTTTTCCCAAGGGCGCCAGCCAGACGTTGAGCACGCCTTCGTGGGGCGCGATATAGCTGATCCATTTCCCATCGGGGCTGATGTGGACATCCATGACATCGGGGTTCCCGAACAGGAGTTCGCGGGGGATGAGACTGGGCATAAAAGCTCCTTTACGATTGCGGATAGGCCGCTTTTCGGGTCAAATTATGGCCGAAGGTGGGGGGTCGAAGCAAAGACTTGTTAAGGAGCCTTTATGGAACGCAGGGAAGAGAAGCTGTTCGGCGCGACTTATTCCAACCGCCAGTTGTTCGGCGGCTTCTGGAGGCTGGCCAAGCCCTATTGGTTCTCCGAGGACCGGTGGCGGGCCCTGGGCCTGCTGTCGCTGGTCGTGTTTTTGACCCTCTTCATGGTTTACCTTACGGTGCAATTCAACGCCTGGTACCAGACGACCTGGAACGATCTTCAAAATTTCGACATGAAGGGCTTCTGGACCCAAATGGTTAAATTCTGCGTCCTGGCCGCTTTTTGGGTCGCCTCGGGCGTCCTGACCCAGTTCTTGACCCTGCAGCTGCAGAACCGCTGGCGGCTTTGGATGACGCACCGGTTCCTGGAGCACTGGATGGCCGACAAAAGCCACTACCTCTGGCAGCTCACCGAGAAAAAAACGGACAACCCCGACCAGCGCATTTCCGAGGACATCCGGGACTTCGTCAGCAACAGCCTTTCCCTTTCCCTGGGCCTCTTGAGCGAGGCCGTCACTTTTTTTTCCTTCATCACCATCCTCTGGACCCTCTCCGGCCCCCTGGCCATCCCCTTGGGCGGGGGGAGGGTTTTCTCCCTGCCGGGCTACATGGCTTGGGCCTGTCTTGTTTACTCCGTGGTCGGAACCTGGCTGACCCACAAGATCGGGCGGCCCTTGATCGGTCTCAACTACCGCCAGCAGTTGTTGGAGGCCAATTTCCGTTTTTCCCTGGTGCGCCTGAGGGAAAACGGCGAGAGCGTGGCCTTGAGCGCCGGTGAGGCGATCGAGGAAAAAAGCCTGAAGGGGCATTTCCAATGGGTCTTCGCCAACTTCCGGTCCATCATCTTCAAGCAATTTCACCTGAACATGTTCACCACCGGCTTTGGCCAAATCGCCCTCATTTTCCCCCTGGCGGTCGCTTCACCGCAGTATTTCGCCAAAAAAATCGGCATCGGCGGGCTCCAGAGGGTCATGGACGCCTTCGGCCAGGTGCAAGGCGCGCTTTCCTGGGTCGTGAACAACTACGTCACCCTGGCCTATTGGCGCTCGGTGGTGGAACGGTTGGAGGGTTTCGAGAACGAGGTGGCGGTCACCAAGCAAATGCGCGCGAAAGCCCGGGCCGTCCTTCACCCCGACCCCTCGGCCGCCTCCATCCGCCTGGAGGAGGTGGAGCTTTCCCTGCCCGGCAACCCACATCCCCTGACCGCGCCCCTGGCCATGGAATTCAAGAAAGGCCTCTCCGTGCTCATCTCCGGCCCCTCGGGCTGCGGCAAGAGCACCCTCTTGCGCGCCCTTTACGGCCTCTGGCCCTTCACCCGGGGCCGCATCACCCTTCCCGAAAAAGCGGGCGTCCTGGTGATGCCCCAAAAGCCTTACCTTCCCGTGGGCAGCCTCAAGGCCGCCTTCACCTACCCCCAGGCCGAGGAGGAAATCCCGGATTCGGAAATATTGGACGTGCTGGGCCTTTGCCGGCTGGAGCACCTGAAGGACCGCCTGGGCGAGTCGGAAAACTGGGCCTTGATCCTCTCCGTGGGCGAGCAGCAGCGCGTGGCTTGGGCCCGGGTGTTCCTGCACAAGCCCCAATGGATCTTCCTGGACGAGGCCACCTCGGCGCTCGATGAGGACGCGCAAGAGAGGCTTTATAGGGCGCTCAAGGAAAGGCTGCCTGGCACCACCATGGTCAGCGTGGCCCACAGCCAGGACCCGAAAGAGCACCACCAGGCCGTTTGGAATTTCTTAGGGGGGAAAGGCACGGAGCCGACCGGGGCGGGGTGAGGGGCCCTTCCGGTGAACTGGACCGCCAGGAGCGCAAGACCTTTTAGGACCACGCGTTGGGTCGGGGGGGCAGTTGGACAAGGTTCAGCCAATAATCCTGGAGCTTCTCGATGGATTTCACGAAGCCATCCGCGTTCACCGGCTTCGTGACGTAGGAATTCACCCCATTCTCATAGCCGTACTCGATGTCCTCGTCGGCGATGGAAGTGGTGAAAATGACCACGGGGATCCTCCGGAGGTCGGGGTCGCTCTTGATGGACTTCAGGGCTTCGCGGCCGTCGATGCGCGGCATGTTCAAATCCAGCAGGATGAAACAGGGCCGGGGGGACTCGTTCGAACCGGAGAATTTCCCCCGGTGGTGAAGGTAATCCAAAAGTTGCTCGCCGTCGGAAACGCTGGCCAGCGGGTTTTTGACGTTGTTGGCCTTCAGGGCCCGCTGGATGAACATGCGGTCCTCCGGGTCGTCTTCGGCGATCAGGATCGGGGGCAGGCGATGGGCCGCGCCCCTGGCCGCCGGGCCCTCCGCCTTCTTTTCCTTCAACCATTTCAGCCACCGGCGCGCCCGGTAACCGATCGCAATGACATAATGGACGCCCTCGGCCAGGTCGTTCAGGTTGACCAGGAACGGGTCGCTGGAGGTGTTCGAGCCGTCTTTTCGCTCGATCCAGATCGACCAGATGTTGCCCGCCGTGGAGGAACGGATGTCCCCGTCCTCCAGTTGGACGCCGTAATTTAAAAGTTCGGCCCTCAGGTTCGAGAGGATTTCGGATTTTTTCTCGTCCAGCGTCATGCCGCTCCCCCGCTTCCGTTTACGCCTCGACCCCATCCGGGCCGATTTTCAGGATTTCCCGGACCTTGTCCTTGATCACCGACAGCGCCACCGGCTTGTTGAGGAAGGCGCGGATATGGTACCCACGGGACAGGAAGTCCTCCTGGATGTCCTTGTAATGGCCCGACACCACGACCACGGGCAGCCGGGGGTATTGCTGTTTCAGGACGGGAAAAAGCTCCAGGGTGTTGGCCGCCGGCATGGCCAGGTCGGTCACCAAAAGGTCCACCTTTTCCTCGTGCAGTTCCGCCAAGGCCTGGGCCGCGTTGTCGCAGGTCAAAACGCGGAAACCCTCCTGGGTGAAGGACTTCTCGTAAAGCCTCCGCAGGCTTTCGTTGTCTTCCGCGAACAAGAGGGTGAAGTCGGAACTTTTCCTCGGTTCTGTTTTGGCTTTTTTCATTGGAGGGCTCCATAGTACTAAAGTACTAAAAAAATTCGGGATATTCCCTAAAGACCGATTTCGTCGTCAAACGGGGAGTTGAGGTTGAAGGCGTGACCGGAAGCTTTCTCTTCAAAGAGAGCGGGG
>JASHQZ010000074.1 GCA_030038835.1 candidate division FCPU426 bacterium | reverse complement strand
TCCCCAGGTCCACCAGGATTTGAGCCCCGATGCCGTAATCTCTCAAATCCGCCGGGAAACCCAGTATTTCGTTGGCCTCCACCGTGTCGAGTCCCGTGTCCTGCAAACGGTAGGCCTTGAGCTTGTTCAATAGGCCGATGCCGCGGCCTTCCTGGCGCATGTAAAGAACCACTCCGCGGCCTTCCTTCTCAATCCGGGCCATGGCGGCGTGTAACTGTTCGCCGCAATCGCAGCGCAGTGAACCGAAGACGTCGCCCGTGAGGCATTCCGAATGCACCCGCACCAGCACCGGCCCCCCACCGGCCAAGTTCCCCTTCACGAAAGCCAGGCTATCATCGTCCTCGGTTTCCGCGCGGTAAACCACCACGTTCCATTGCCCGGTCTCGGTGGGAAGCGGGACTTCCAGCACCCGCCGGACCAGTTTTTCCCTCAAGCGCCGGAAACGGATGAGTTCAGCGATGGTGATCATGGACAGCCCGTGCCTGGAGGCGAAGGCCTTCAGGTCATCCAATCGGGCCATAGAACCGTCGTCACTCATGATTTCCAAAAGGACCCCAGCGGGCCGCAAGCCAGCCAATTGGGCCAAGTCCACTGCGGCTTCGGTATGTCCCGCCCGCCTCAGGACCCCACCGGTTTGGTATTTCAGGGGAAAAACATGGCCGGGCCTGACCAAGTCTGACGGTTTCGACATCGGGTTGGAAAGAATTTGGATGGTTCGGGCGCGGTCCGACGCGGAAATGCCCGTCGTCACGCCCACCCGGGCGTCCACTGAGACGGTATAGGCCGTGCGGTACCTGTCTTCTTGCCGCGTCACCATCATGGGAAGTTCCAGGCGCTCCAAGTCCTCCCCCAGCATGGGAACGCAGATAAGCCCCCGGGCTTCCTTGACCATGAAATTGACGGCCTCCGGCGTGACCTTCTCGGCCGCCATGATCAGGTCGCCCTCGTTCTCGCGGTTTTCGTCGTCCACCACGACCACGAATTTTCCCTGCCGGATATCCTCAATAGCCTGTTCGACTCTTTTGGTTTCCATGAAAAGCCTGTTTCCACCGCGAAGTGGCGAAAACCGCGAAAGACAGCAACGATGAAATTTCTACGGCGATCGTTTGTGTCTCCGGGCGCGTTTCCAAACAGTCACGCCGTTTTAGTTTTGACTTCTTCTCGCTCTTCGCGATTTCGCGGTAAAGCTGATTTACGAATAAGTATCCAATAGCATTCCCCTGATTTCGTCCAGGGTTGCCAGGATCCTCATGGAGTCCTGTTGGCCCGCCAAGAGCAGTTGGGCCAGGTTTTCCAGTGCCCCGTCCACTTTTTGCATCATCAGGTAGACCACGAATTTTCCGTCCTTCTTCTGCCCGTGTTTTTCCTCCACGCGGAACGAGACGTTCACCACCCGGTCCATGAATTTCCTCACCGAGGTTTTGTATTCCTCGAATTCCCTCCGGCCCTTGCTGGCGAAGAGTTTCTTGCCCTTGGCCTCCACTTCCAGGATCAGGCCGGCCAACTCGGACTTCAAGGCCGGGTCGGACATCTTTTGGATGCGCTCATTCAGGGCCGGAGCGAAAAGGGGGGCGATGGGCTGGGGCCCCTCGAATTCCGTGTCGCCGATTTTCTCGATTTTCATCGGTCGTTCCCCAGGGGCAGGTAACCCGCCGCCAGCTTCTCCACGTATTTGGCCAGCATATCCACCTCCAAATGGAGGTAGTCCTCGGTCTTTTTGGACTTCAGGCAGGTGTTTTGGATCGTGTGTGGGATAAGAGCCACTTCCACTTCGCTCCCCCGGATATCCGCGACAGTCAGGCTGATCCCATCCAGGGCGATGCTGCCTTTTTCCACCACATAGGGCGCTAGGGCCTCGGGTATACGGACCCTCATGCGGGCGCCCTCGCCCTCCGGTTCCAGCTTCAAGATTTGGGCGATGCCGTCCACATGTCCTTGGACAAAATGGCCACCCAGGGGTTCGGACAAGGTCAGGGGCAACTCCAAGTTCACTCCATCGCCTTCCTTCAGCAACCCCAAAACGGTCCGTTTAAGCGTCTCAGGGACGGCCTGAAAGGAAACAAGGGGCGGTTTCACTTCCACCGCGGTCAGGCAACAGCCATTGACGGCCAGGCTGTCTCCAGGTTTCAACTTCCGGGACAAATGGGGCGCTTCCAGGGAAAGTCTCAGGTCCAAACCTTTTTTTTCCGCCTTTGTGACGGTTCCCACTTCCTGGACCAAACCCGTGAACATTCACGTTCTCCCCGTCATCAAAAAATCTTGCCCTATTCTTTCGATTTTGACGTCTTTTAAATAAGGAGCGTTATTGGGATTTTCAATTCCTGGCCCACCCACCCAAGTCGGGCCCTTGCCGCCTAATATCTTGGGGGAAACGAAAAGGGCCACTTCATCGGCCAATTTTTCCCTTAGAAAGGAGGCGTGAATCTCTCCGCCGCCTTCGACTAAAAGGGACCGGACTTGGAGGGAGTGGAGAACTTTTAAAACGGCCTTTAACGATAGCACCTTTCGGCGCAAAGGGACCCGAAAAACCGCGGCGCCCCGCTGAACCAAGGCTTTTTCCCTGCCGCGCGGGGCGCCCGGGGAGGTAAAAACGACCGTTTTAGCTTTCCCCTTAAAAAGATTGGCCCGGGGGCTTATACGAAGGTTGGAATCCAAAACCACCCGCAAGGGCCAGCCGTCCTCCCGATAAAAACCAGGAAAGCGGACGGTTAAGAAGGGATTGTCCGTCAAAGCCGTGCCGCTGCCTACCAAGATGGCATCGCATTGGACCCGTAGTTCATGGGCCCTTTGACGGGCATGGCTGCCGGTAATCCAGCGGGAGCGGCCTGAAACCGCGGCGATTTTGCCGTCCAGGCTCATGGCCGCCTTCAACCGCACCCAAGGCCTGCCCCGTGTTACGGCAAATATAAAGGATCTGTTCATTTGCCTAGCCTCTTTCTCTAAAAGGCCCGTTTGAACCGTGATCCCTGCCCGGCGGAGCTTTTGAAAGCCTTTCCCCCGCACCAGGGGAAAGGGGTCCCGCATGGCCGCCACCACCTTTTGAATACCGGCCTTTATCAACGCGTCGGCGCAGGGCGGGGTCTTGCCATGATGGCTGCAGGGTTCCAAGGTCACATAAAGGGTCGCGCCCTTGGCCCTGGCACCCGCTTGGCGGAGGGCCAGGACTTCCGCGTGAGGCCCTCCGAAGCGGGAATGACCGCCTTCCCCGATAATGTGTCCCGCCTTCACCAGCACCGCGCCTACTTTGGGGTTGGGCGACACCCAACGCCCCCGGGATTGGGCTAAAAAAAGCGCGCGCCGCATGAATTTCACGTCCGAATTTTCCGGCATAGTTCCATTCCGGGAAAGCTCAAAAGTTGAAAAGGATCAACAGTATGCTATACGCAACCTTCGCGATCAAGCGCACCCGCCCATTCCCCTTTTCAAACAAGGGCCCAGCGGTTAAAATCCATCCTCGTTTATCCACTTGAAAAGAGGTCCTCCATGTCCACTCTCGTGTTGGTTCGCCATGGCCAGTCCCAATGGAACTTGGAAAACAGGTTCACCGGCTGGGTGGACGTGCCCCTCACGGAACAGGGCGAGAAAGAGGCCCGGCAGGCCGGGGAAAAGCTGAAGGGTTACCGCTTCGATGTAGCCTTCACCTCGGCCCTCCAAAGGGCCCAAAGGACCCTGGCGCTCATCATCCAGACGGCGGGTTTCAAGGATCTGCCCGTTTATATGGACCAGGCCCTCAACGAACGTCATTACGGCGGCCTTCAGGGCCTGAACAAGGCCGAAACCGCCGCCAAATATGGAGACGAGCAGGTCAAGATTTGGAGACGCAGCTACGACGTCCCCCCCCCCAAGGACGAAACCGGGTATACCGAGTCTCTCAAGGATACGGCGGCCCGTGCGCTTCCCTATTTCGACTCCCACGTCGTTCCCTACCTGAAACAAGGAAAGAACGTATTGGTGGCCGCGCACGGAAATTCCCTGCGTTCCATCGTCATGCACCTGGAAAACCTGACCAAGGAACAGGTCTTGGAATTGAACCTGGACACTGGGATTCCCCGGGTTTACGAGTTGGACGGCAACTTGAAGGTGCTTTCCCGCAAAGACCTGAAATAAACGGTCGATAGCCGGCTGCCCACGGTCGACAGCAACCAATTTGTGACGAATGGTTTTTAACTGGGGACTGCCCACAGGCAATTAAGCATCGATGGAGATCCTACATAGTGTCATTTCGCCGCTTATCCCTCGCCCTCATCCTGAGCTGCCTTTGGGGTTGCGCCTCCCAGCGCCAAGTCCTGAAACCCGCCCCCCCCTCCGCCGTTGCCGCCCAACCCACTGCGCAAGAAACTCCGGTTCCTCCACCGCCGGTTTTGACGGACGACCAGCTTTTGGGATTGGTGCGGCCGCCCGGCATGATCCAGGACCCGGAATCAGGCCAATATGCCATTCCCCAAGTGATGGAAAGCTTTTGGAAGCTCCGCGACAAGGCGGCCCAGGATGGCTGGCACCTGATCCTTGTGTCGGGTTACCGCTCTTTTAAGAACCAAATGCGGATTTGGAACCAATTCGACTCCCTGTACCTAAAAACCGACAAATTGGATGCCAGGAGGAGGGTGCGGGCTATCATGAGCCTGGTTTCGGTGCCGGGCCTTTCACGGCACCACTGGGGCACGGACCTTGATATTTCGGAGTCCGGTTTGAGGGGGCAACTGGTGAACGTGGATCCCGATACTCCCGAGCGGATCGTCAAGTTTTACGATTGGATGAAACTCAACGCCCCTCAATTCGGGTTTTGCAAGGTTTACTTGGGCAAGCGGGGGGCGGTCCGGGACGAACCCTGGCATTGGAGCTACTTTCCTTATTCCAGGGTTTATTTCGAGCAATTCATGGCCATCCGCGATTTCCACAGGCTCATGGACGCCCGCGTGGATGACGTACAATACTTGATGAAAAATTTCCCCAAGGTCTTCCAACAGGAAACCAAATCCATCAACACCGAGTGCTCGTCGGAAACCTCAAACCAGCCGGCGGTCGACAGTCCGCAGTCGCCGGCGAAACCTCACACCCATTGAATTTAAAACCGTCGACCGTCAGCCGGTTTTCAGGCCGATGATCTTCAGCGGTTGCCTGGCCAGCCGCACCTTCAAGCGGTCCCCCAACCGGAAGGGGACTTCCAAGTTGGCGCCGTCGATGAACACCCGCCCTTCTTTCATGTTGGAAACCACTTCCAGGGATTGGCCCGGTCCCAGGACGCCCTTCAACAAACGGCGCGGCCCAAACTTCTTCTGGTAGGCTTCCCTGACAATGAATTGGAATTTCTTCGACGATACCGGCAGGACCTTACCGCCGGCCGAGTAGGCGGCCGCGGTGGAACCCGCCGCCGTGCTGACCCAGACGCCGCTGGACATCTGTTCTTCCATCCGGGAACCGGCCTTAAGGACATAGCGCGAAGTGCCGGCGGGACTCAA
>JASHQZ010000073.1 GCA_030038835.1 candidate division FCPU426 bacterium | reverse complement strand
TAACTGCACGCAAAGACAAGAACAGCCAAAATCATTTGTCCACAGATGTCCCACATCTCATTAAAAGAGTTAATGATTTGTGGGACTATACCGATCTCATTATTAATTTTGATGAAAATCGGCATGCATGGGATACAAGAGATAAAAGCCAAAAGACTCATCCCATTCATCCCATGAATCTGTGGCTAAAAGGTTTTGTCCCTGTTTCTTTAAATGGTGTGACGTCAACAGCATGGTTCCCTATTTCTTTTTGAAGATTTGGTAGAAATAAAAGGCCGCGACCACCAGGGAATGCCGGATGCGGCCGTCGCCGATCATGCCGGGGATTTCCTCCAAGGGATGAAGGCTCACTTCCAATTCCTCGGCTTCGTCCAAGTCCAACTCTGCCGTCGGCTCCGCGCCCAAGGCCAGGTAGAAAAAACAAGTGTTGCTGAGGATGGCGGGATTGGGCCGCACGCTTCCCAGCAAGTGCCACTCCCGGGCCTCATAGCCCGTTTCCTCGCGCAGTTCCCGTTTCGCCGCCGCCAAGGGAAGTTCCCCCGCATCCACCGCCCCGCCGGGGATCTCCAGGCTCACCTCGCCCGTGCCGTGCCGGAATTGGGACACCATGGGCACCTTTCCTTCCGGTGTAAGGGCCACCACGTTGGTCCAGTCCCGGGTGGTGAGGACGTAAAAGGGATATTCCTTGCCGGTGGCGGGGGAGGCGCTGCGGTGGGCGTGCACCTGGAAGAAACCGCAGTCGTAGTCCACCCCGTCTTTTCGCTTCTCCCAAGGTTGGATCACTTTTTTTTCCTCCCCTTGGGCCTTGGCCTTTTCGCCTTTTCCCCTTTCACCTTTTTCACCGGTTTCTTTTTCCGCGCCGCGGGATTCCGCCCGGCCGGTTGCCGCACCCGGGCTTTGGAAGGCGCAACCCTCTTGACGCCGGACATCAGCACCGCGTGCACGCCCTCGTCGGAAGAGACGGTTTGGACCGGCTGCCCGAAATTGGACTTATAAAGCTTCTCGGCCTTCGCCGCCAAGGCTGCTGGCAGCGGCGCTCCGTCGCCCGCCGCGCAGTTGAGGCGGGCCTGTCGCGGGTTGCGGATGCCGGGAATGGAAGTGGAAACCCCAGGGTAAGCCAAGGTCCACTTGAGGGCGGCCTCGGCCAGGGAAAGGGACCGGCCCTCCAGGAACCTCAGCTTCTCCACTTTCTTCAAGGTCGTCGTGAGCCCCTCCCCCACGTAAAGGCGGCGCCGGTGGTCGTCCCCGTAAAAGCGGGTCTTGGGGCTGAACCGGCCGCTCAATGCGCCGAAGGCCAGGGGCACCCGGGCGATGACGCCCACGTTGTACTGCCGGGCCAGGGGGAAAACCTTCCATAGCGGGTCCTGGTAGAGCAGGTTGAAAAAGATCTGGAGCGTGTCCACCTGTCTCCAGCGGACCAGGTCATTGGCCTCCTCCGGCCCCTTGTCCCTGAGGGAAACGCCGAAGGCCCGGATTTTCCCGTCGCGCTTCAGCCGGTCCACGGCTGAAAGGAGGGGTTCGGCCTGGGCGTTCCAATCTTGGAGCCAGGTGTGCAGCTGCAGCACGTCCACGCAATCCACCCCCAAGTGCCGAAGGGATTCCTCGGCCTTGGCTTCCACCCATTCGGGGGGAAAGGCTTCCGAGAGCGGGGTGCCGGGCGGGTTTTCCCATTGCCAGCTTTGGGGTGGCACCTTAGTGGCGATCACAGGCCTCTCCCCGCGCTCCCGGAGGACCGATCCGATCAATTTTTCACTATGGCCGTCGCCGTAAACCCAGGCCGTATCGATGAAATTGCAGCCCATGTCGAGGGCTTGGTGCAGGGCCAGGCGCGAATCCGTGTCGTCCTGGGGGCCCCACCAGGCGCCGCCGATGGCCCAAGCGCCGAAACCGATTTCACTGACCCTCAACCCCGTATTTCCCAACCAGCGGTAACGCATAAGTCCTCCCGCGATGCGAAAATCGACCCGATAGGCGGCTATTCTTGGCCCTCCCCTCCCAGAAAGCAACAACCTAAAGGCAGTCGTCGGTCGTCAGCCCTTAGTCGCTAGCCAAGGCATTAAATACCGCCCAGGCGCGTTAAATCGGACTCCTGATCCTAGAAACAGCGTTTGAAACATAAGTTTTGGAAGTGGGTTTTAAAGTTTAGCTGACGGCTAACAGCTGAGGACTAACAACTGTGGTTAGCGGTGGGAGGAGGCGGGTCTTTGCAGATTCAGGTAGACCTCCCGGTAGATGGCCAGGAAGGCCATTCCAAGGGAAAGGATGATGGGGCCCAGGAAAATGCCCAAAAGCCCGTAAACCTTCAGGCCCCCGATGGTGGTGAAGAAAAGCCAGAAGAGGGGCAGCTTGGCCTCGTTGCCGATGACCCAGGGCTTGATAATGTAGTCCATGGCCGTGATGACCACGCCCCAGAGCGCCAAGCCGATACCCGCGCCGGTGGAGCCTTGGACCAGCAGCCAGAGGACCGCGGGGATCCAAACCGAGGCCGCCCCCAGGAAGGGGATGAAGGAAAGGACGAAGGCCGCCAGCCCCAGGAGGATGGGGAGGGGCACCCCCGCCGCCACGAAGCCAAGGCCCGCCATGAGACCCTGGACCAGGGCCGTCAGGAAAATGGCCCGCACCACGGCCGTCACGGTGACGGAGAAGGTATGGACCACCTTTTGCCGGTGTTTCTCCTCCAGGGGGAGGAATTCGGTGGCGCGCAGCGCCAGGCGGGAACCATCCCGGAAGAAAAAGAAAAGCGCCACGCAGATGAAGGCGATTTCCACGGCGAACCAGACGACGTTTTGGAAGGCGTCGGAAATCCTCTGGAGCACGGCGTGGGAGAAGTTCTCCATGGCGTTGGAAACCTGCCGCTGGAGGACCGCCTCGTATTGTCCCGAATCAATGCCCCAGGACTGCAGCCAAGCCCCCACGTTGAGGGTTTTCATTTTTTCGACCAGCCATTGGCTTTTTTCGTCCCATTGGGCCGTGGAAAGGAAATCATAGGCCTTGTGCAGCTCGGGCCCCAGGTTCAGGACGACGAAAAATCCGGGAAGGGCCAGGAAAGCCAGGACCAGCAGGGTGGAGATCAGGGCCGCCAGCCATCTCCGCTTTCCCGTGGCCTTGAGCAGCCGGGCGTAAAGGGGGTGGAACACCATCACCAGGATGGTGGCCCAGACGAAGGAACGCAGGAAAGGCTCCAAAAGCGAGAACAGCAGGCTCAGGAGGCCGATCAGGAGGACGAAAAAGGCGACGACGAAGACATTCTGGCGGGAAATTTTGATCTGTGCGGCCAA
>JASHQZ010000072.1 GCA_030038835.1 candidate division FCPU426 bacterium | reverse complement strand
TGAATGGCCTCCGCGATATAGGCCTTCTGGATGGCTTCCATGTCATCCAAATCCGCGATGGTGCGGGCAACCTTCAAAATGCGGTCATAAGCGCGGGCCGAAAGGCCGAATTTCTCCATGGCGGCCTTGAGCAGCGTTTGGGAAGGTTCGTCCAGGGCGCAGTACTTCCTCAATTGGGCCGTGGCCATTTGGGCGTTGCAGTGCAGGCCCTGGCCCTCGAAACGCTTTTGCTGGATTTCCCTCGCCCGGCTGATCCGCTCCCGGATGGCGGCTGAGGGCTCGCTGGGCTCGGTGTCCGCGATTTCCTTCCACTTCAGGGCCGGTACCTCGATGTGCAGGTCAATGCGGTCCAACAGCGGCCCTGAAATCTTGCCCAGGTATTTCTGGATCTGGTGGGGCGTGCAGGTGCATTCCCTGGAGGCATCGGTGTAATAGCCGCAGGGGCAGGGGTTCATGGCGGCGGCCAGCATGAATTGGGCGGGGAAGGAAAGGGTGGATTGGACCCGTGAGATCGTGACCATGCCATCCTCCAGGGGCTGGCGCAGTACCTCCAAGACGTTTTTGTTGAACTCGGGAAACTCGTCCAGGAACAGCACACCGTGATGGGCCAGGCTGACCTCGCCAGGCTTGGGAATGGTGCCGCCGCCGATGAGGCCGGCGTCCGAAACCGTATGATGGGGGGCGCGGAAGGGCCGCACGGCGGTCAGCGCCTTGCGCCGGCCGAGGGTGCCCGCGATGGAGTGGATTTTGGTGGTTTGAATGGCCTCTTCCAGTGAAAGGGAAGGCAGGATGGTGGGCAGGCGCTTGGTGAGCATGGTTTTGCCGGAGCCGGGCGGGCCCACCAGGAGGATGTTATGGCCGCCCGCGGCGCCGATCTCCAAGGCCCTTTTGGCGTTCTCCTGCCCCTTGACGTCGGAAAAATCAACCTTGTAGGCCGAGTGCTGCCTGAACTCCTCCTCTATGTTCACTTTCACCGGCTGGAGCTGCTTGTGGCCGTTCAGGAACTCGAAGGTTTCCCGCAAGTTCTTCACCGCGTAGACGGGGACTTCCCGGACCACGGCCGCTTCCTTGGCGTTTTCCGGAGGCACCAACAGCCCCTTGACGCGGGCCTCCCGGGCGGCCAAGGCGATGGAAAGGGCGCCCCGGATAGGGCGGATTTTGCCGTCCAAGGCCAGTTCCCCCACCATCCAAAATCCCTCCACGGCTTTTTGGGGCAGGCGCTCGGAGGCCACCAGGATGCCCACCGCCATGGGCAGGTCAAAGGAAGGGCCTTCTTTCTTGGTGTCGGCGGGCGCCAGGTTGACGGTGATGCGCTGGATGGGGAAATTGAAATGGGAATTGGTGACGGCACTTTTGACCCGGTCCTTGGACTCCTTGACGGCTGCGTCCGGGAGCCCTACCGTTTGGAAAGTCGGAAGGCCGGGGGCGATATCCACCTCCACCTCGACCGCGTAAGCGTCGATACCCAACAGGGCTGCGCTTTGGATGTTTCCGAGCATCGAAACCCTTTAAAAGCAGTTTTGAGTTCTAAGTGTTGAGTTTTGAGTTAAGGGGGGGTGAACAGTTTTGGGTTCAAAAACCTTCATCAACTCAAAACTTAAAACTCACAACCCATAACTTCCTTTCCCAAGGAGGGCTATATAACAACGGGCGGGCCAATTATCAAGAAATATGCACGGCAAATTTTGCAAAAACGACAGCCGGCGGGCCTTTTGCTTGAAAATTGGCCCTTTCGCGGGTAATATACCGCCCTCTGTTGCCCTAAAAACATTCAAAGGTGTTTCCCCATGAACCAAGTTCCCACGGCTGAAAAAGTCAAAGTGACCATCCATGAGAAGGATTTCGAGGTGGAGCTGTTCGAGAAGGACAGGAAGTTTTTCGCCAAGAGCCATGTGAATAATTTCGGCGAGATCATGGTGCCCGATTTCGGGGGCGGGAGGGAAAGGGCCCTGCAGAATATCCAGGCCCGCATCGGTAACATCATCACGGCCATGCAGTCGGATGAGGCGCGGGAGGCCCGCCGCAAACAGTGGGAGGAAGAGAAGGTCAAACAGCAGCAAAATTCCTAAAAGACGGCTGACGGCAAACCGTTCGCAGTCGACCGTCAACTGTTAACTGATTTTCGTGCTCCGGCTTCACCGCCGGGCACTGAGGGGATCCCCCCCTCTTTGAAGCCTCGGACCCCCATCCGGGGCTTTTTTTTGCCCCAAGCGGCCATAAGCCCCTTGGGGCAAAAGTTAGGAATTTTGAGTTCGCGGTTCCAAGTGAAGACGGTTTTTGATCGAAGATCAAAAACCACCTTAACTCCTCACTTCGCACTCCAAACTTCGAACTTTATTCGAAGCTACTCGATCCAGAAACTGATGACTTCCAGGTTCTTGTTGGCTTGGCGCAGGCGGTTGGAGAGCACCTTGATGATGATGTCCATGAGCTTCAAGGCGGTATGGGGCTTCTCCCGGCGCAATTTCTGGTAACCATCGAGGGAAACCATGAAAAGCTCGCTGTCGCCGGTGGCTCGCACGGCCGCGGAACGGGGAAGGCCGTCCAAAAGGGCCATTTCGCCGAAGAATTCGCCCGGGTTCAGGACCGCAATGGTGTTTTCCTGGTTCTTGACCTTCTTGAGGATCTTTACGGAACCGGACTTAATGACGTACATGCTGTCGCCCTTGGAGTCCTCATCGAAAACCAGTTCGTCTTTCTTGACGGTTTTTTCCTCGCCCACCGAGCCCAAGGCCTCCAGGTCGTTTCCGTCGAAGCTTTTAAAGGGGCCATACTTGGCCAGGTAGCTCACGTCGGGCATGGGAAACTCCTTCAAAATTCAGAACTTTAAATTTCTTTCCTAAGATTGTAGGAATCTTCCTTGAAGACGCAAGCGCAAAAATCAGATAGAAGTCCCCAGCCGCCATTCCTTGGCAAAACGCGGGCTCATCCCGGGCTTGCCGACAGTGAACGACTAAAGGCTAAAGACCGCCTTTCAGAAGAAGCCGTGTTTGATGGTGGGTTTTTGGGGCTGGAATAATGAGGGAGAGGCGGTCGGGAAAGCGGAAGATGTGGAAGAGCCGTCCTCCAGCAGTTCCTCGTCGACCGAATGGGACGAACGGATGGCTTCCACGGCCTCCAAGACCTGGGCTTCCTGTTCCACGCTTTGGGTGTCCACCTGCACGATGGCGTTCAAGACTTCTTCCTCGTCCAGGACATAACCGTCCAGGGCGGATGCGGGCAGGGGCTGGTCGGGATGGTAAATGGGGATGGAAGAAGCCGCTTCTTCCTCGGCCTGATAGGCGGCAGGGGTGTCTTCGGAAGGGGCGGGTGCGGCGGAGCGTTCCGCGGGAGCCATCCCGGCGGCGGGCATTTCTTGCGGCGCCCTTTGCTCGGTGGGATAAACCGCCGGTATTTCAGCGGTTTCCAGGGATGGGGGCTCCGGTGGGGCCGGGGGCCCTGCAGCGGGCGATGCAAAGGGGGAAGGAACGGGCACCGCCTTGGATTCCAGTGAAGCGGAAGCCGGGTCGGGCGCCGGCGAAGCGAGGGGTTTGGGAGTTTCGGCCTGGCCCGCGGGAACGGAAGCTTGCGGCGCGGTGGCAGCGGCTGGGGCGGAGCCGGAGGCCGCCGCGGGAACCTGCCCGGCCTGTCCCCCGGGGCCTTGCGCGGGGGGAGCCGCCGAAGGATTTTTAGCGGCCTTGGCCTTGGCCAAAACCTGTTTCAGATATTCCTTGGGATCGGTGAGCTTGACCCCGCCCTCTTCTTTGGCTGCGGGCGGCGTGGAGGAGGAAGCCGGTGGGACGGACTGCCCTGAGCTTGCCGAGCCCGTCGAAGGGGCCGCGGCCTCGGGGGCGGTTTTGGGGGCGCTGGGATCGGTTGGGACCGCCGGCGCGTCCTGCTTTTTCAGGTTCAACATGTTTTCCAGGTCTTCCAGGCCGATATTTCTCAACTTGGCGATGCGGGTTTTAGCCTCATCCACCATCGCGCCGGTCTCATGGATGCGCACAAACTTCTCGTACTCGGCCACGGCTTTTTCCACGATGCCCTTGTTCTCGTAAACCTGCCCCAAGATGAAATGCGCGTTGGCGTAGCTGGGTTCCAATTGGATGGCGACGCGGTATTCCTTGATGGCCTGCTTGTAAAGGCGCAACTTGTCGTAAATAAGCCCCACGGTGTTGTGGATCTTGGCGCTTTGGGGGTTGAGGGTGATGACCTGGCCGAAAGTCTCCAGGGCCTTTTGTAAATCGCCCTTGCGCTCGTAAGCAAAGCCCATGGCCATGAAGGCCGACTCGAAACGCGGATCCAGGCGGACGGCTTCCTGGAAGGATTTGATGGCCTTGTCGTGAAGCTCCTGTTTGGCGTAGAGGGTGCCCATGTCGTAGGCCACTTTGGCCTTGTTCTTTCCGGTCTTGGCGGATTCCTCCAGCCGTTTCAGGGCCGCGTCCAGGTTGCCGGCGGTGTCCTTGTCGATCCCCAGGCGGTGGTAGGAATCCGCGTAGGAGGGGTCCAACTCCACGGCGGTTTGGAAAACCTGCATGGCCTGCGCGTACTGGCCCAGCTCATAGTAAACGTTCCCGAGGTTGTTGTAGAAAGTGGCGGTTTTGGGGCTTCGGGCGATGGCGTCCTCGAAGGTCTTGATGGCTTCCTTGTACTTCTCGCAACGGGCCAGGGTGAGCCCCAAGTTGTTCCAAGCCTCGGGTGAATTGTTGTCGATGGAAATAACCTTGCGAAAAACCTGGATGGCTTCGTCGTATTCGCCCATGTCCGAATAAATGAAGCCCATGGCCGTTTGGGCTTCCTTATAGTTGGAGTCGATGTCGAGGGCTTTTTGGAGTTCCTTCAGGGCCTTGGCGGTCTCGCCCTGCTCGGCAAGCTTTTGCGCGGAATCGACCAATTCCTTTTTTTTATCGTCTTTGCTACCGAATAATCCCATAACTTTGGCCGTTTAACCTTGAAGGATTGGGGTGTTGGAAAGGTGGCTTATTTTATCGCCGGTTCTTTTCAAAGGCAACGAAAGAGGGAACGCGGGAGGCATAACGCGGGCGGGAGAAGGGCCCACCTCCCTTAGGGCATCGCGGCAGCCGGAAAGCAGCGGTTATTTAAATGGAAAGGGAGCCGGGCCACCGCCGCCGGGGCCCCGGCCGCCCATGAAGTTTTGAAGGTTGCGGTCCATGCCGCCCTTTTTCATCATTTTGCGCATCAGGTCGTACTGTTTTAACAGCGTGTTAATTTCATCGGGGCGGGTTCCGCTGCCCGCCGCGATGCGGCGCTTGCGGGAGCCGTCCAACAACTGGGGGAAGCGCCTTTCCTTGGGCGTCATGGAAAGCAGGATGGCCTCCATGCGCCTGATCTTTTTCTCGTCCGGGGCGTTGGCCATCATCTGCTGTTTCTGGGCCTGGGCGCCGGGCAGCATATTGATGATGTCGCTCATGGAGCCCATTTTCTTCAGCTGGCGGACCTGGTCCAGCATGTGGTCGAGGTTGAAGTCATTGCCCTTGGCGGCCTTTTGTTTTTCCATGGCCGACTGCCGGGCGATTTCCTCGGCTTTCTCGATCAAGGTCAGCATATCGCCCATCCCCAGGATGCGGGAGGCCATGCGGTCCGGGTAAAAGGGCTCCAAGCCCTCCATTTTTTCGCTGACGCCCACGAACTGGATGGGGACGCCCGTGACCGAGGTGATGGAAAATACCGCTCCGCCGCGGGCGTCGCCGTCGGCCTTGGTGAGGACAAGGCCGGTCAAGGGCAGGCGGTCGTGGAAGGCCTTGGCCACGTTGACGGCGTTTTGGCCGGTCATGGCGTCCACCACCAGCATAATATTGGCGGGTTTCAACTTTTGCTGGATTTCGGCGATCTCCGCCATCATCTGCTCGTCGACCTGGAGGCGGCCCGCTGTGTCCAATACCAGGATGTTGGCGTCGTTCTGGAGGCAGGTCTTCACCGCCCTCACGCAGACGTCCAGCGCCTTTTCACCGGCCTCGGGCCTGAAGAGGGGAACCCCGATTTCCCTGGCCAGCACGGCCAGCTGTTCAACGGCGGCGGGGCGCACCAGGTCCGCGGCCACCAGGCCCGGCTTGCGGCCGTCCTTTTTGAGCCACAGGGCCAGCTTGGCGGCCGTGGTGGTCTTGCCCGTTCCCTGGAGGCCCGCCAGGAGGATCAAGGTGGGGGGGGCGGGAGCGAACCTGAGCTTGACGGCGTTTTTATCCTTGGGGGTGAGAAGCGTGATCAGCTCCTCATGGACGATCTTCACCATGACCTGGCCGGGGGTCAGGCTCAGGGCCACTTCCTTGCCCAGGGCCTTGGCCTTGACCCTTTCGAGGAACAGTTTGACGGTCTCGAGGTTGACGTCGGCTTCCAAAAGGGCGAGGCGGACTTCCTTCAAGGCCTCTTCAATGTTGTCCCCGGTGATTTTTCCCTGGCCGCGCAGGTTCTTGAAGGCCTTTTGGATTTTCTCGGTGAGTTGCTCAAACACGGATTTCCACCCTTCGGAGGTTTAAAAGAGGGAAGATTTTAGGGGCTTTCTTGAGAAAAGGAAAGCCGGTCCCTTCCGCGGTAGTGTCTGAGCTTGCTGTCATTCCGAGGAGCAGAGCCGATAGGCTCGATCTGCGACAAGCTTGTGGCGCGTTGGCCCTTTGGGCCAAGTGTGGTTGGCCTTTAGCCAACTAGAATCTCAGGTTTTTACCGTTTAAGAGGTTATTACAACCTGAGATTGTCCTGGGGCTAAAGCCCCAGGATGGTTGGCCGAATTCAGGCCAACTACCACAAGCCTTGCCCAGTTCGCCCCGATTGGCAGTACGACTTTGTGGGTACACAAGGGCTCCTCCCTGTGGGCGCCGTTGGGGGCGGACCTCGCAATGACGACTTAGATTCAAACTGATACACCACCCCTTCCGCCTTCCCAGCCAGGTTTCCATCGGGAATCGATGGTTGTAATTGTTCCGGGACATTTTTCAAGGCCGGAAAATTCGGCATGGAGTGGAAAAAGCACGGGGAAGGGCCATAAGATGGATAAGGTGTCATTCAATTTTCCTGCCTGAAGGGGGGGTGTTTTGAAAAAAACAGCCGCAATTTTAGCCTTGTTCGGCCTGCTGGCGGGTGTTGCCTTCGCGGACGAAAGCCAGAATTCGGATGGGAAACCGGTCACGGTTCAGGGAATTTTGATCGATACCGATTGTTATTTTAAGGAAGGGCAAACGGGCAACGATCACGACGGCATGACCGGCTGCGGGACAGCCTGCCTGAATTCGGGCGTCCCGGCGGGAGTTTTGGCGGGGGGCAAGGTTTATGTCCTGATTTTTCCCTCCAAGGCTTTCGCGAACATTGTGGGAAAAAAGGTGGAGGTGGAAGGCGAGGCCTACGAGGGCAACCTGATTCATCCCCACAAGGCCGCGATACTGGGGAAAGAGGGTAGAAAACCCATCCAGTTGACCGGTTTTGAAATGATGTAGGTTTTACGCCCGGCCGGACCCCGGCGGGAAGCCGGGGGTCCTTTCGGCGTTTTTGAGCCGACGTCAAAAATTACTTATTGTCCTGCAGCAACTGGATGACACCACAGGCAATCCGCGCCGGCGAATCGCTGGCGTGGATGACAACCGCCTTTCCGATAATGGAATCGGGCCCGGACAATTGAAGAAGCTTGTCCTTGAAGGTGCGATGGGCCTTTCCCTGGCTGTCGGCTGTCAGTTTGCCCAAATCGGCCACGTCCACCGGCTTGGAGCCGGTTGCGCCGGGCTGGGGCTGGCTGGGCTTAAAATGACCCCCCGCCGAACTGGCGTCCGGGGCGGAGCAATCTCCGTTTTCATGGACGTGGTAGGGATGCTTGCCAGGGGGCAAACCCGTGACGTTGGCAGTCACCAACAAATAACCGTCTTTCTGGATAAACTTGACTTCGCCCTGGACCGTGTTTCCCTGGGTGGGGTTCATCTCCGCTACCGCCGTGATGGGAGCGGATGGGGATGCGGTTGCGGGCGTGGTGCCGGGAGTGGACATGGACATGCCTGACATGTCATCCGAAAGGGCCCATCCCGCCGGGAAAAACAAAGCCAAAGCTAAAAATAATTTTTTCATTCTTTCTTACCTCCTGGTTGACCTGCGCCAAAATAAAACCGGAATTTCCCGGAAAACCCCGCGTGAACCTCCTGATCAACTGACGGTTGATTATAGGGGCCCCGGCTCGCCTATTTACAACCCCTCCACCCGCATATTTTTGTCCATGAAAAGCGTTCTTTTGCGCCCCATCCGTATCCCAAGCGTGGACAAACAGCTTTGTTTCTAAAAAGTCGAAGTACCTGAGTCGGTCGGCAGGCCCTTTTCGGTGCTACCGGCACTAGGATATCCGCGGATTCCCCAAAGGGGAAATCCGCCGACTCGCCTACTTCTTCAGGCTTTTCTGTTCCTGGGCGATCCAATCCAGCAATTGTTTCCTCTGGGCATCCGTAATGGGCTGGCCCCATCCCAGCTTTGTCCATGTACCGGGAGGCATCCATTTGCCCTGCACCTGTTCTTTCAATTCCTGAAGCTGCTTTGGGGGCGCGGCGCGGTTGGGAAACGGGAAAGCGGGCCCCATCTGGAAGTCGGCTTGGGCGTCATGGAGTTCCTTCAAGGCTTTCGCCATCTCTTGCGGGTCGTCGGGGAGGTCGGGAATCTCCTGCGGCAAGTGGCAGGGAAAACAGCTTTTTTGAAGCAGGGGCAGGACGGATTGGAAAGCCCCATCCTTCGGCGCGATGAGGGCCGTTGGGTCCGGCGACGGCGTTTCCTCGCCGGCCCCGGCTGTGGCGCCCCAACCCGCGAAGCCGATGGCCATTGTCCACACGAAATACCGGACCCTCCTTTTAAGGTCCTGGCCGCCGCCCATGGTGGGTCCTCCCTGGTTCCGTCGAAACCCGAAAAGGCGGCCGGTTACAGAAGCCGCCCCACGTCCGATTTCAGCTTCTTCATCTCATCTTCCTGTTGCACGTCGTAATAACCGCGGATTTCCCCGCTGCGGTCCACCAGGACCAGCCGAGTGGAGTGGATGAAATCCGGGATCCCCGCCGTCGAATCGTCCTCGGCGGTGAGCTTGAAGCCGTTTTGGGCCAAGAGGTAGATGTCCTTCTTGTCGCCCGTGAGGAAATACCACCTTTTCAAATCCGCGTCCGTGTCCCGGGCGTATTTGGCGAGGACCGGCAGGGTGTCGTCCTTGGGATCGAGGGTGAAGGAAACCAGGTCCAAATCCGGGTCGCCCCTCCATTTTTTATCCAATTCGCTCATAAAGGCGGTTTGGAGGGGGCAGGTGGTGTGGCAGCTGCAGTAGAAAAAATCAGCGACCCAGACCTTCCCCGCGAGCTGCTGGCTGTCGAAAAAGCGTCCGTCCTCCGCCTGGAAACGGAATGTGGGAATCCGGCCCAAAATGGGCAGGGGCTTGGGCGCAAACCTCCACCAGCCCACCAAACCCAGCGTCAATAAAAAGGCAACGATGTAGTATTTGAAAAATGTTTTTATTTTCTTATCTTCGTCGTCCATCCCAATACCCCCCTAATAGGGGCTCTTCCCTCCGTCGAAAGGGACATCCTTTTCAACGGATGGGGAAGAGCCGTCCTTGGTTTTTCCTTTCCCGGTTTTACATTCCGCCGGAACCGGTGGAGGCGGTGGGCGTCGAATCAGCGGGGACCTCCTCCTTCACCAAGTTCATCCCGCACTTGGGGCATTTACCATCCTTGGTCTGGGGGCCGCTGTAATCCCCCATGGGGCAGACCCAAACGACCTTGGTGTTTTTCTTTTTCTGCGCTTTCTTGGACTTTTTCTTGGCGGCCGGCGTGGATTGAACCGTCGGCTGGGACACGGCAGGGGTGGACATGGCCATTCCGGACATGTCATCCGCCCAAGCGGCGGTCGAGAGGACCGCCAAAATGGAAAACGCCATCATGAAACGCTTCAGGGAAATGTTTTTCATTTTTTATCTCCTTAGGAATGATTTCCCCGGCCTTGGAGACCCGGGAGGAATATTTTGCAACGACTTTGTCGCAAAGCGACGCTTATTACGGCATATTTGCCCCTTTGACGGCCCATTCTAAAGTCTTTGTGACTCTATTTTTGGACCAGTTTTGGGGGGCAAGTCAACAACAGGGTCGAAACCATCGAGAGGAAAGGTTCCCCTCGATGGTTTCAAACTCAAACATTCATAATTTGGCGAGAGTCCGCGGGACCCATAGAAACCGGTCCATTTCAAAACTGGTATCCGAGTCCAAAGCTGAGCAAGTATGGAGCGACTTGCTGGTAGCCATTTTCATCACGGTAGAGAGGTATAAAGATGGAAGCATTGGCCAGCAAGTGGGAATCTATCCTATCCTGAAGACCCGGGGTCAAATAAAAGTTGGAGTATCCACTGTCCACATTCCCAAACTGCGCGTCGGCCCCCCCTTGATCATGGTCCCGGAACTGGTAGTGGATCTCGAGGGTGGGAATGATACTGGTAGCAGCCTCAATGCCCTGATATTGGTCTCCGATGGCCGCGTCGATGCTGTCTCCCGGCCGATATCCCTGGAAAGCGTAAAGGGCATGTTGCCACATGGCCTGTACATACCAGCTGCTATCGCCTAAATTCCCGACTTGATAACCTCCCAGCAATGTGTCGGTCGTGCCCGTTCCCGGCTGGGTATCCTGGTCCATGATTGGAGTGCCCTCAAAATAACCCCCGGCATCGTTCGGGCCGGTCGGCAGCTTGAGCCCGAATTGTAATCCGGTCGACATGTCCTCGGAAAATCCCATGTATTCACCCATGAGGCGCATATCCGACAATGACCAGGCGTTGGTGGTCGATATATTCGGGGTTACACTTGGCGACTGATCTGCGTCGCTTATACCCGGAATCCCATTATTATCAGTGGAGAAAGTTCGATTCCAGACCGGTACCATCGCCATAAATCCCCATTCATGATCGAAGCGATGCTGAAAAAACAAATTAAAGAAGTTCGTCTCTATCTGTTTATCCGGGTTCAAGGCACCCGAAACAAGCCCCGAACCATGTTGGGTCTCATTCTGGTTCATGTAATCGTACTGTAGGGAAAAAGTTGTAGTGTAGTTCGTGTTGGGAAGGCCAGGAACTACCAGGTCGAAAATCCCGCACCCACAGGCGCAGGCGGAAGCCAGATGAGGAATCGCCCCTAGGCCCATGACAATGGCTACAACCCCCAAAAACCGTCTCACTTTTAAATTTAACCGTTTAAATCTGTTCATGACGTCTCCTTTGTGGAAATAAAATGATGGAATGGTCGGCCAACAGGCTTTAAGTCTGTGCTTAACCGAGACCATTCCACCGAGGAGGGGGAGTACGGACCAGGAGAGGGGGTGTTGGAAAGGGGGCATGGAAACTTTCCAAGCCCGCTTGAAGGGCGGGAAAGAAGAGGTCCGGACCAGACGCCGGAAGCCATTTCACCGGGCTTTGGGAAACGGCGTTGGAATGGGAGTCGCCACAGTTGCAATCCCTAAAACCGGGGGAGTCGGGATTTCCCGGAATGGTTTGACGGCCACAGCAACAGCAACAATGGCAAATACCTTGGCACATGGGACAAAAGGAGGCATTTTCCCGGGACGCCGAGGCCGGTTGGGAAAGCCCTACAAAAGGTTCGGCGGCCCAGGAAAAAGCCAATAACAAAAGGAAGAATAGCCTTAATTGCATCGCGATAAATTAATCGGACTTTGTTTGGATTGCAATGCCGCATTTCAATACTTTTGGAAGCCCCCAAAAATTGCCGGAGGAACCCCGCCTTGTTGGAAACTTCATCTTCGCAGATCCCTCCGGGTTCAAGAGAGGACTTGCTTTTCGCGTTTTCTTTAATAAGGTAGGAGCCAAATCGGCTGAAACCGGCATCTTGAAGAGGACCATCTTGGCCAAGAAAAAGAAAACCCCGCCCGAGGGCCCCACCCCGCTGCTGCAAACCATGTCCCAAACCTCGGACGCCCAAAAGGCATCCCGTCAGCTCTCCGAGCTTCCCGACCTCAAGCAGCACCCCGACGCTCCACCCATCCAGGGTTACCTGCTGATCAAACCCCTGGGCCGGGGCGCCTATGCCCAAGTCTGGGAGGGCATCCAGGTGCGCACCCGGAAGTTCGTGGCCGTGAAGGT
>JASHQZ010000071.1 GCA_030038835.1 candidate division FCPU426 bacterium | reverse complement strand
CCTTTCCCCTGCGGCGAGACCTGGCAACAAGGCTGGCAAGCGGACGCGACTTCCGGAACCGACTACTTCTCGGATCTCCAGGTCATTGGTCCGGGTCCCGTTATTAATCCAGTGGTTTCCGATAACGTTCCGTCGGGGGTCAGTTACCTTGGCTCCAGCGCAACCACCGCAACCGGAGCGCCATCCCTGAGTTGGAGTTTTCCGGGAACATTTCTCGCCCAGTCGTCCCCACTGACTTGGTGGGGAACGGTTTCTTGCCCGGGGCCCGATATCAACCAATTCACCATGACCGCGAGCGGAATTCCAGCCGCTACTTCCAATTCAGTGACCTTGACGGTGACGGGAAATTGCACTCCCGGCACCCCTACTCCCACTCCTACCGCCACACCTTCAATGACGCCGACTATTTCCTCCACGCCCACCATTACTCCCACGCCCCAACCCACGGCCACTTTCACCCCCACGCCCGTGGGGCTGCACGTTTGGCCCAATCCTTTCAATCCCCAGTTTGCGGTTGGAGGGGTTTTGAAGGCCTACCAGGCGCCCCCGGGGGCCACGATGAGCCTATACACCCTTTCCGGGGAAACGGTGGTCAATCCGGCGCTGACGGCCAACACCAGCGGTTATATTACTTGGAACGGCACCAACTCCAACGGCGCGCCGGTTGCGGCCGGCATTTACTATTACATCATCAAAAACGGCAACACGACCCTGCTCTCCGGGAAGATACTGGTCTTGAGGCAATAGTTTTTATTTTCTCCTATGCAGCTAAACCCTTTCCGTTGGACTCTTCTCTTGAATGTGATCACTCTCCCTTAGCCTGCATTGTTTCGTAGGGCATTTTCAGCCCGTTCAAGGTCCCCAATAGCTCGGTTGAATGTTAAATCACGAAAAAGAAAATCACTGTTCGTGACATCCGACCCCCAAAACGCTTGGACAAGGCCGTTATTCAGCTGCGTGTGGTAAAATTTCAAGCAAAGTTTCCCGGTGTCTTTATTGGCGGGATTTCCTTATTAATTAGGTTGAAAATGAAATATTTTTCTCATGAGTCGGCTGGTACTCCCCCCGAACGGAATAGCCACGAGATCCAGAGAATCATTTGGGCCTTGGGTTTCCTTTTTTTCACGACTTGGGGCGGTGCCCGGGCTCAATCCTTGAGCCTCGGCGTCACCTATGAATTTATTACTTCTTATGGAAACCCAGGCGCCACAGCCTGGGACGGAACTTCCATTCTCGTGCCCATTCCCAGCGAAATGACTTATGTCTCCTGTTCAGGCGCGCCTTGTTCACTCAACGGATCAACGGTGGCTTGGAATTTGGGGAATGTGACGGCGGGCCAGTCCGGCGCTGTCACTTTCGAGGCCTACGTCAACACCTGTGATTCCAATACTTTTTCCATCCAAGCGCAGATCGACGTCAGCTCGCCTTCGACAATTATTTATACCAACACGTTGAGTTACACAGTGGCTTGCAACACGAATACGCCTACTAATACGCCCACTATCACCTTTACCCCCACCATCACTTCAACCCCCACCCTCACAGCCACCTCCACTTGGACACCCACGGCCACCCCCACCCCGGGATGCGCCTATTACTTCGATAATTTCAGCAATTCCGGTACCATTGCCAACTACGATTACTTCGCGGGGGGAACCCAGGACGCCAGCACGGCGGCTGGAACGGGTTTCCAGATCACGGGCGGGGAGCTCCTTTCCACTTCGGCCGGTTCGGGAGGCGGCTTGGCCATCGTGGACAATAGTTTTTTTAGCCACAATATCGCCGATTACACCGTTCAAGCCAGTTTCAACATGGCTTCCTACCAGGGCGGCTTGGGCCTTTTCGGAATCGCCTTTAGGACCGGGGCCAACGGTTCCTTTTACAGTTTCCAATGGAACGGCAACGCCGGCAACGCCAACGGTGGGGTTCCCGACTGGGAGATCGAAAAAAACTCGGGGTCTCCCGCGGTCACCTATTCCTACCTCGCCAGTGGCACGACTTCCCCCGGTTACACCCTGGGAACCTGGGTTCAGTTGGAGGTGGTGGTGACAGGAAACAATTTCAAATGTTACGTGAACTTCAACAACGGGGCGGGATACCAACTGATTTATAACGTCACGGACAGCACTTACACCAGCGGCGGCGTGGGGATAAGAACTTACGGAATGCAAGGCTCTAATGAGGTCCAAATCGGCTATCTTTCCGTCAACGCCATCGATTGCCCACCGACCTCCACGCCCACCCCCACCTCCACACCTACCGTCACCTTCACGCCCACCATCACCTTTACCCCCACTGTCACTCCCACCCCCACGGCCACCCTGGTGCCGCTCCGCGTTTGGCCCAATCCCTTCAACCCCAAGTACGCGGTGCCGGTGAACGGCCAACCGGCCTTGAAGGCCTACCAGGTTCCCTTAAGCGCTAGTATGAGCATTTACACCCTTTCCGGGGAGTTGGTGAATCAAATGGCCCCAAACTCCGCCGGATATATCTACTGGTATGGCACCAACCAGGGCGGCGTCCCGGTTTCGGGGGGAATTTACTATTACGTCATCCAAAACGGCAACGCCACCCTGCTTTCGGGGAAAATAATGGTTGTCCGGAGTCCATAAATTTGGAGTGCCGAGGGGGCTTGGGAAGCCTCCATTCTCCTAATCCGTTTTTTCAAAATGAGTTTTCCTTTTGGTTACATAGCACGGCCCCATCCGTGACAATGCTCCAAGTAGGAAATGCAGGCCTATCGAAAAAGAAATTGAACTGTTTCCCCAAGGTGCCAAAGAGACTGTTGTTGCGCCATATGTGATAAAATTTCATGCAATATAACCCAGTGTTTATTTGACATAATTTCCTTTTTGTTTTTCAGGTGGAAAGCGGGACTTACCCCAGAGGGGTGGAAAAACGTGATCCGAAAAACGATTTTGGCTTCGGCGGTTCTCTTTTTTACCGTTTTTTCCGCGGCCGAGGCTCAACTGATCCTGGGCGATTCTTATTCCATCACCATCAACTACGACAATACCGGCACGGTTGCGCAGGACCAAGTCAGCATTGTGGATACCCTTCCGGCCGACTTTACCTATATTTCCTGCTCGGGCGCTTCCTGCTTCGACAACTCCGGCGAGGTCGTTTGGAATTTGGGAACAGTGCCCGCCGGGACGTCGGAAACCGTGACGGTTGCCTTTACGGTCAGTTCCTGCGCCGTCACTTCCGGGACGGATAATTTCTCCATCGATATTGGCTCGCCCCAGACGGTTATCAACGGCAACCCAATTGCTTATACCGTCAACTGCACAACCAGCACGCCCACTCAAACCCCCACTTATACCTTGACCCCTGTTCCAACAGCAACGCCGACGATTGCCCTTACCCCGACACCCACCGGCACGCCCACTTCCACCTTCACGCCCACCCCCACCGATACGCCCTGTGGTTTTCCGGGCAACACCTGCACCCCCACCCCGACGCCTTACACCGCCGACATTTTTTACGTCTCGAAAAATGTCTTCGGCCCCTCCGACCCCGTTTCCATCTACGTGAATTACACGGTTTATCCGGGCCAGTACGCCCTGCGGATATACAACTCCGCGGGGGAGCACATTAAAACCCTTGATTCCCAGGACTTGTCGGGCCCGGTCAGCCAGTGGTACAGCTGGGATGGGAAGAACAAATACGGGGACACCTGCGCCAGCGGAGTCTATATCCTTTACTTAATGGAACCCCTCAGCGAAAAAACCGCAAGAGTCCTATTCGTCCGATGACGGTGGAACCGGTTCCAAGGGAAATTTATCCCGCCGCGCCCAGGCGGCCTTTCCGCCGGGAACTGGTTTTAGGAGCGGGTTCGTGGCAAGAGGATTAACCGGACCGCCTGAAAAAGACAATGGCGGTTTGCCGCGAATGAAATTATGATAGTGCCGTAAATCGGGATTTTGAAAATCGTTTTTCTTCCAAAAGGTCTTTCCATTGACAAGGAATACCGTGGTTCACGTCCCCCGCTGCCGGTCCTTCCATGCCCCGTTACCGATTTTTAACTTTTTTATTTCAGTCCTCCTCTTGTTTTTTACGGCTGCACGGGTTCCCGCCCAGGAAGTCTCGGGCGCGGGCAGCACCAGCACCAATTTCCAGAAGATCGGCATGGGGGCCCGGGCCTCGGGCATGGGCAATAGTTTCACGGCGGTTTCGGACGATTCCACGGCTGTTTTTTGGAACCCGGCGGGCTTGGTGCTGGCCCGAGGCACGCAGTTTTCCCTTACGGAGGGGCAGTGGCTTTTAGGCGTCACCAGCGAGTTTTTTTCCTTTAGCCAGAATATCGACAAGGATGGGGCTTTCGGGGGAAGCTTCAGCTACCTGGATAGCGGCTCCTTCCCCGGCGCCCTGGAAAATCCCGACGGCACCTACGGGGGGGTGGGTCCCACCATCGACGCCACGAACTTTGCAGGGTCGGTAGCCTATGCCCAGCGCCTGGGAAATTGGATCCCGGGCAACTTCTTCAAAAGGCTCATGGCGGGTGTCAGCGCCACGGTGGTAGGACAGAACCTGGTCAACATCGGCAACGCGGGCGCGGCCTTCAACCTAGGCCTGCTCTATGAGGTCACCCGCAAAACCTTCTACCTGGGCGCTGTGCTGTTGAACGCGGGCACCCAAATCGAGGATTTCAGCCAGCCCCTTATGGGCAAGTTCGGCGGTTCCTACTGGCTGCACGACTTGTTGATGAAAAAGGACCAGGACATCATCGCCGGCGACCTGGACCTGCAGAGCGATACCGGGTTCACCCTGGGGGTTGGGGACGAGTACCGCATGACCTTCGGCCGCAATGACGTTTTCCTGAGGCTGGGTTACAGCGACGACGCCACCCTGGAGGGGCTGACCGCTGGGGCGGGTGTCGGCCACCGGTTCGACGATTTCGACGCCCAATTGGACTATGCCTACGCCCCCTACGGCGTCCTAGGCACCACGAACCGCATTTCCCTGAGCGTCATCATTGGGGGCGCCATGGCCAAGCCCCAGGCCTACGCCACGGCCTATCCCGTATTTATTTTGGGCCAGCAGGAGGTGGGGGTGAACTTCGTCACCCAGGGCGAGGAGCCCATCGACAACTACAAAATCACCATCCTGGATTCCAACGGGGCGCTGGTCAAGTCCTTCTCGGGCAAGGGAAACCCGCCCGCCCATTTCCTGTGGGACGGCCGCAACCAAGACGGCGAGCTGGTGCCCCAGGGCAACTATACCTTCAATCTGGAAGTCACCGACGACAACGAGATGAAGGGCGCTTCCCGCCCGACCCAGACCTACGCCAAGTGGGTCCCCAAGAGGGTGCCCTACCAATACACCTTCCAGGTTCCGGGGGATTTGTTGTTCGACTCGGGCAAGGCCGACCTGCAGCCCCGCGGTTATGAGGCTATCCAGAAGGCGGCCGAGGCCATCCGACGCCGCTATCCGGACAGCGTCATCATCGTGGCCGGTCACACCGACAACCAAAAGCTGGGCCCCGGCTCCAAGTTCAAGGACAACCAGGCGCTTTCCTTGGCCCGCGCCCAGGCGGTGGAGGACTACCTGGTGCGCAACGGGTTGGACCCCTCCAAACTCAGCGTGGTGGGCTACGGTGAAACCCGGCCCATCGACTCCAACGAAACGAAGGAAGGCCGGGCCAAAAACCGGCGCGTGGAGCTGGTGGTGTCTGGCGTCATGGACGCCACGGCCACCGACTTGATCGAGGATGGA